>JANLWV010000331.1:0-4545 GCA_031364765.1 Vicinamibacteria bacterium | reverse complement strand
CGCTACGGAACGATCCCCATCGTTCGGGCCACCGGCGGGCTCGCGGATACGGTGCAACACTTCGACGTGACGACGCAGAAGGGGACGGGCTTCGTGTTCCAGCATGCCGACGGCACCGGACTCTTGTGGGCCATAGACCAGGCCCTGGCCGCCTACGCGAAAAGCGGGCCCTGGACCGTGCTGAGGCAGAACGCGATGACCCGCGACTTCTCGTGGAGTCTGTCGGCCGAACGATACGAAGCCGTATACTCGCGTGCTCAATTCAACGCCTAACGAGTCCACGGGCGCCAAGTTGGGATCTTCTTCATCTTTCGAGGTTCGTCAAACCATGTCCGACGTCATCGCCACTTTCACCGACCAGAACTTTGAAGCGGAAGCTCTGGGCTCGAAGATCCCGGTCCTTCTCGACTTCTGGGCCGAATGGTGTCAGCCGTGCCTGGCCATGGCGCCCGACCTTGAAAGCGTCGCCACCCAGTTTCAGGGCCGACTCAAGGTGGGCAAGGTCAACGTGGAAGAGAACGAGCACGTGCCGTTCAACTACAACGTCACCGCCATGCCCACGTTGATTCTCCTGAAGGGCGGTCAGGTAGTCGAGCAGCGGGTCGGCAAGCTCAGCCGCGAGGCCCTGACCAAACTGGTCGAGCCACATCTGTAAGACTTCCTTAAGTCCCTATTCCTGCTAACATCAACAGTAACAGTACCCCTTTTTTCATTCATAAACTGTCAGGAGACATGAAAGACGTGGCAAAAAACAACCAGCGTGACCCCAACCTTCGCGCCAAAACCGTGGCGCGTGTGAACCAGCTCGTCAAGGGCGGTCTCACCAAGGCCGGCGCTTTCGAAAAAATCAGCGCCGAGACGGGGCGCGCCAAGGACGCAGTTCAGATGTTGTACTACCGCGCCATTCGCGCGGCCAAGGGCAAGTCGAAAGGCGCGGCCAAGGCTCCCGTGGGCGCCGGCAAGCCGGCCGCAGCCTCTGCGTCAAAGACGGTTTCACGCCGTCGTCGTCGTTCCCGCACGGCTCGGAGTGGCGCGGCGCCCCGGAGTCAGAGCGTCGCCCAGACCGGCGATTTTCCGGTGCTGCTGAACCGGATCGCTTTCGCGATCAACGCTCTCCTCAAGCATGTGGAGAAGACGGTTCAAGAGAACAAGACGCTCAAGGAGCAGTCGCAGCGGCTCAAAGCGATAGCGAGTCTCATCCGCGGGCGTTAATTAGCCTGGGGGCGGTGAACGGCCCCGCCCCCCAGACCCCCGTCGCCTGCGCTCCGCGTTTGCGGTCAGTCGATTTCTTCGAAACGATCGGCGCGCTTCACTTTCGTCTCGACCGGCTCCGCCGGTTCGTCCGCTGAAGAGCGACCCACTCGCCCGGCCACCGCTCTCTCGATTTCCTGCTCGGTGGGGTGATCTCCCCGACCGAGGTAGAGCTCGGCCCAAAGGCCCAGAACCGGATCGGCGAAGTCGTATCGCTTCCTGATCTGGGTAAGCAGGCCGACTTCGACGAGCCATCGCAGGTACTGTCTTGATGCGCCGGCCGTGCGTCCGATGAGGGGGAAGAGATCGGTCAGGCGCTGGTCCCGCGAACCGGCCACGACTTCGGCGGCTCGTTTCGAGACGGCGTAGCCGCGACTCCGCATCAGCAAGACCTCGTAGCGCCTTCGACAGGTGAGTTCCAGGGCGCCGCCTGGCATCAGCAGGCGGACGAGGGAGCGGGTCACATCACGAGAGTCACGCAGGTCGGCGACAAGGGGCAAAAGGGTGGCGGCTGAACCGTTGGTGATCGCGATGGCGGTGGCGACCGCACGTCCGTCACTCGGCAACGAGGGCACGCCGGGAATATCGGTGGAGGTCAGTCCCGGGAGGGCGACGCTCTCGAAGTCAGGGAACAGGTCTACGGCGAGGCCGAGGTAGGACGAGGTCAGGATGGCGCCACGCGAGGCGAGGAGGGCGCGCGCGAACGGCGTTTCGATCCGACCGAGCCCGGGGAAGTAGGCGAGCGATCGGATCTCCGTCATCTCGTCGACGAGCCAGACGAAGGGGTGCGAGGGAATTCGGGTCGCGAGCAGGTCCAAAAAGCGGAGGAGCGCGGAAGACGACCGATGTCGATCCGTAGCACTCTCCGCGGCGAGAGCCTTGATCGAAGCGAGATCCCCTTCCATGAAGGGTTTGACCGCTTCCGAAAGGTGCAGCAGAAGGCGTTCGGGTGTTGAGGCGGCGGTGAAGAGATCGAGGAAGAGACAGGGTACCGACTTTTCGCGAAGCGAGTCACGAATCCCGAGGAGAGTGTGAGTTTTGCCCGCTCCGAGAGGCGCGAGAAGCAGCGTCTTCCTCCCCGAAGACGCATCCGCGGCCAGGCCTTTCGCCCAGGGCGCGCGCGACAGGGCGCCGGGCAAGGTCACGGCACCAAAGGAGCCTTCATCTTGGTCTGCTTCGCGACCTCGATCGCGCGCTCATAACCCGCGTCCACATGACGAACCACACCCATCCCAGGGTCGCTGGTCAGGACCCGCGCGAGCCGTCGCGCGGCGCCATCGGAACCGTCGGCCACCACCACCATTCCGGCGTGAATGGAATAGCCCATCCCCACGCCCCCCCCGTGGTGGACGGACACCCAGGAGGCGCCCGAGGCCGTGTTGACGAGCGCGTTCAGGATCGGCCAGTCCGCCACCGCATCGGAACCGTCGCGCATGGCTTCGGTCTCTCGATGGGGCGATGCGACCGATCCCGCGTCGAGGTGGTCCCGCCCGATGACAATGGGCGCGCTCACCCGGCCGCTCTTCACCAGGTCGTTGAAGACGGCGCCCATCTTCGCGCGCTCTCCGTAGCCGAGCCAGCAGATGCGGGCGGGAAGGCCCTGTAACTTCACCCGCTCGCGGGCGAGCGAGATCCAGCGATGCAGCGACGCGTTCTTCGGGAACGTGTCCAGGATGGCCTCGTCGGTAGTGGCGAGATCTTTCGGATCACCCGAAAGAATCGCCCATCGAAAGGGACCCTTGCCTTCGCAGAAGAGCGGCCGGATGTACTCCGGCACGAAACCCTTGATCTCGAATGCGTCGGCGACGCCGGCGGTTTTGGCCTCGGCCCGGATGTTGTTCCCGTAGTCGAAGGCGACCGCGCCCGCCCGCTTGAACGCGAGCATCGCGTTCACATGGTCGGCCATGGACGCGCGCGATTGCCGAACGTACTCGTCCGGGTCCGCGAGGCGCAGGGTTCGCGCCGCCTCCAGGGTGTAACCCTTGGGGATGTAGCCGTTCAGCGGATCGTGGGCGCTGGTCTGGTCGGTCACCAGGTCGGGCCGGAAGTCCCGCTCCACCAGGAGGGGCAGAACCTCGGCGGCGTTTCCGAGCAGACCGATGGACAGTCGTTGCGTCTTGGCCCTGGCCGCGTACGCCAATTCGAGAGCCTTCTCGATCGAGTCCGCCCTGACGTCGAGGTATCGCGCCTCCAGACGCTTTTCGATTCGAGAAGGATCGACCTCGACCACAATGGCGACACCGTCGTTCATGGTGACGGAGAGAGGTTGCGCGCCGCCCATGCCGCCGAGGCCCGCGGTGAGTGTGATGGTTCCGGCGAGGGTTCCCCCGAAGTGCTGTCGTGACGCTTCCGCGAATGTTTCGTACGTCCCCTGGAGAATCCCCTGGGTGCCGATGTAGATCCATGAGCCCGCGGTCATCTGGCCGTACATCATCAGACCCTTGCGGTCCAGTTCGTGGAAGTGCTCCCAGGTGGCCCACTTCGGCACGAGCATCGAATTGGAGATCAGAACGCGCGGAGCGTCTTCGTGGGTCTTGAAAATGGCGACCGGCTTGCCCGACTGAATGAGCAGCGTCTCATCGTTCTCCAGTTCGCGGAGGCGCCGCACGATCGCGTCGTAGCATTCCCAGTTTCGCGCGGCCTTGCCGATCCCGCCATAGACCACGAGGTCTTCGGGGCGCTCCGCCACCTCGGGGTCGAGGTTGTTCATCAACATCCGCAGGGCGGCTTCCTGAATCCAGCCCTTGCAGCTGATCTCGGGCCCGCGAGGCGCGCGGATGGTCCGCGTCATTCCAGGCCTCCCGAGGATTCTTCGGCGGCGCGCAGCAAATCGCCGGTGCGAACCAGTTCCGCGGCCGTCTCGATTTCGGGACCCATGATTCGATCCGAGTCGTATTTCGGAATCGCGCCGCGCAGGAAGGCGTGGACGGCTTCGAGGGCCGCCGAGGTTCGAAGAGGCCGATGGAACTCGATGGCCTGGGCGGCGGCCAGGGCTTCGATGGCCAGAATAAGGCGCACGTTTTTGACCACCGAGCGCGCCTGGCGCGCCGCGATAGATCCCATCGAAACGTGATCCTCCTTATTGGCCGAGGTGGTGATCGAGTCCACGCTCGCCGGGTGAGCGAGCGATTTGTTCTCGGAGGCGAGGGCGGCGGCGGTGACATGGGCCATCATGAAACCGGAGCGCAGGCCGCCGTCCTCGGTCAAAAACGCGGGGAGGCCGGAGAGGGAAGGGTTGACCAAGCGCTCGATCCGCCTCTCGCTGATGCCCCCGAGCTCCGCGGCTGCAATCTT
>JANLWV010000310.1:0-4288 GCA_031364765.1 Vicinamibacteria bacterium | reverse complement strand
GCGCTGGGGCTCGTGCTGCACGAGATGCTCACCGGGAGGCGGGTGTTCGAGGCGAAGTCCCTCACCGAACTTCGGGCCCTGCATGCGGAAACGAAGCCGCCGAGTCTTTCGAGCAGCGCTACGGACGTGGACCCCGCCCTTGACCGCGTGGTTCTGAGATGCCTCGAGCGTGACCCCAAGGACAGGCCCGCTTCAGCCGGCGTGGTCCTGGCTTCGCTCCCGGGCGGCGATCCGCTGCAAGCGGCGCTGCTCGCGGGAGAGACGCCGTCGCCGGAGATGGTCGCTGCCGCGGGCAGAGTGGGAGACCTTCGGCCGGGGGTGGCCTGGCTCGCCCTGGCGGCCGGCCTTCTCGGACTGCTGGCGATAACGGCTTTGACGGGTCGCGGCGCTCTGTATCGACTGGCGCCCCTTCCAAACTCACCGGAGGTGCTCGTCGCGCGCGCGAAAGAAGTCCTGGCGCGCATCGGCCACCGAGGCGATGCCACAGACGGCGTCTCCGGCTTCCTCGTGAACAGCGCGTTCCTCGACGATATCGAGCGGACTGATCTCTCGCCCGCGCGCTGGGACAAGCTCCGCACCACCCGCCCCGGAGCTTTTAGTTTCTACTACCGCCAGAGCCCACGCCCGATGTTTTCGAATAGCTGGATACCGAACCTGCCGTGGCTGGGCCCCCCGGAGTTGGGCCGCATCACGCGCGGAGATCCGCCGCTTGACGTGCCGGGCATGGCCGAAGTCGTCCTCGATGCCCAGGGTCGCCTCACCAGCTTCACGGCGGTGTCGCCGCTCTTCGATCCGGATGCCGGCCCGTGGCCGGATGCCGATTGGACGGTCTTGTTCGCCGAGGCTGGCCTTGATCCCAAGCTCCTCACCGCTTCGACGCCCCACTGGGGTACCCCGGTCGATTCGGACCGGAAGTCGGCGTGGGATGGCATCTACCCCGACCAGCCCGGTGTGCCGCTCCACATCGAGGCCGCCGCCTATCACGGCCGGCCCGTGTTCATGAAGGTGCAGGGGCCCTGGGTGCGGCCGCCTTTGGGCCCGGCCAGTTCGGACCGCGATCCTCCTTCACTCGTCATCGCCCTTGTACTGGTGTTTCTTTCGCTGATACCGATTGTGGGTGCCTTGGTCGTTCTGGTGCGGCGCAACATCCGCATGGGTCGAGGTGACCGTCGCGGCGCCTTCAGGCTGGCCCTCTTCACGTTCGGAACCCTGACTCTGGCCCAGTGTTTCCGCGCCGATCACACCAGCGTGGGTTCGATGGAATACGCGCTGCTCCTGCATATCGTGAGCCAGGGGTGTTATGCGGCGCTGGTGGTCTGGTCGTTTTACATGGCGGGTGAACCCGCGATGCGGCGGCGCTGGCCGCACACCCTGATCTCGTGGAACCGGTTGATGGGAGGGCGCTTCCGCGATCCGCTGGTGGCCCGCGACGTCCTGGCCGGAGTGATTTTCGGTCTGGGCGTGGCGCTCACCATGAGGCTTGGAATCGAAGCTCCCGCCTGGTTCGGCGGGGCGCCGTCGCTCGGGGAAGTGACTGTGCTGAGTACGCTCAATTCGCCCCGGCATCTGATGTACTTCCTGCTGCTGGGTGCGTGCATGGGAGTCGTGTACTCGCTCTCGCTGCTCTTTCAACTCTACCTGCTCCACGCGCTCGTCCGCCGTGTCTGGCTGGCCCAGGCACTCCTGTTCTCATTCGTGTTCATGGTGACCTTGGCCAGCACCGACGACCCGCTCGTGGACGTCCCCGTGTCGGCGATCTTCGCCGGTCTCGTCCTATTCGCTTTGACGCGTTTCGGCCTGCTCTGCTCTACCTTGCTGCTCTTCACGTTCCTGGTGATCGTGCGCGCGCCGCTCACACTCGACTGGTCCGCGTGGTACGCCGGCCGCTCCTTCGCGGTCCTCGGCTTCTTCGCCGCCCTTCTGGTGGCCGCCGCTTACACCTCGCTCGGCGGCAAGCCGCTCTTCGGCAAAGCCCTGCTCGACGACTGATTTCGCGAGCCCGCGGATTCCCATGAGCGCCAGCGTCTCTAGCCTGCACGAAGTCCGCGCCGGGAATTCGGCGTTCGCGGGCGGGAAGGCCGCGAACCTTGGCGAGCTTTTGGGCAAGGGCTTTCCCGTTCCCCCCGGATTCGTCGTCTCGGCGGCGGCCTACGCAGGCTTCCTCGAGCGGCTCGATCTCGGAGCGGCGCTGCGTGATATTGGGAATGCCCCGCGGAGCGAACTACAGCAGCGCTGCTCCGAGGTGCGCAGCCGGATCGAGGCGACGGACCTGCTCCCCGAGCTCGCTGACGAGATCCTGGCCGCGCACCGAAGCCTCATCGGGGACCGCGGGCCGACGATCCTTTGTGCGGTGAGAAGCTCCGCCACCGCGGAGGACCTGGGTGCCGCGAGTTTCGCCGGCCAGCACAGTACTTACTACTACGTCGACGCGCCGCAACTGTTACAGATGGTCAGGAAGTGTTGGGCCTCACTGTGGAGCCTTGAGGCCGTCTCCTACCGCGCGACTCACGGGATCGACGGCGCCTCGGTCCGGATGGCGGTTGTGGTGCAGGAGATGATCGCGTCGGAGATCTCCGGTGTCGCCTTCACGGTGAACCCGGTCACCGGCGTAAAAGACGAACTGATCATCGAGTCGAGCTGGGGGATGGGCGCCGCCCTGGTCGACGGCCGCGTCACCCCCGACCGCTACATCGTGGAGCGCGACGGGCTGCGCCTCCGCGAGCGGCGCATTTCCGACAAGCGCTTCATGGTCGCGTCGCGTCTCGAGGCCGGACAAGCGGCTCGGCTCGAGGATGTGCCGCACGCGATGCGCCGGCACGAGACGCTTTCCGAGGCCCAGGTCAAGAGCGTGGCAGAATGGTCGCTCCGATCTGAAACGCATTTCGGGAAGCCGCAGGACGTGGAGTGGGCGATCAGCGCCGGCCGGTTCTACATGCTTCAGTCGCGGCCGATTACGGTGATTGGCCGTGAGGAGGTCGGCCGGGGCGTCAAGGGCAAGTACGTCCTGTTCAAGCCGATCGTCGAAAATTTCACCGACCCGCTCACACCGCTCAGCGTGGACCTGTTGCTCGCGGTCCGGCCGCCTGGCCTCCGGTTCATCCGCGGCTGGATGTACATCGACGTCGAGTTCCTGAAGCGCCTCCTGCCCTTTGCGGTCTCCAACGAGGAACTGGCCCGGCATGTCTACTCGTTTTCCAGGGACGCGCCTTCCTGGCGTATCTCCCTGGTCAAGTTGCTGGCGCTCCTTCCCCTGGGCCTGCTCGCCTACCTCGTTAGCGCAGTGCCGTTCGCACGGACGCTCTCCCTGCCCGACGACGCGATGGACAGCTACCGCACGCTGTGCCGCAAGGTCGACGAAGATCCAGCCCTGGGACCAGAAGCCGCCCTGCTCAGGCTCTTCCTGTTGCCGCGCCTCTTCGACCCGATCGGGAACATGGCCATCATCGTGAACGTTTGTTCCCTCCGCTTCGCGCCCTGGGGGCGCGTGCTGCGGCAGCTCGTAAGGCGCTGGGCCAAAGACCTGCGCGCCGATGCGGAGGTCCTGCTCGGCTCCGGCTCGGAAGGCGTGCTTTCCGCGGAGATGGGCCGTGGTATCTGGGCCCTCGCGCAGGAAGCCCGGCGGAGCGAGCGCGTTCGAGCGATCCTCCTGGGGCGAGCACCCGAGCGAATCCTGGCCGAGTTGAAGCAGGATTCAGAAGCGCGCGCATTCCTCGACCGCCTCGAGCGCTTCCTGGCCCAGAATGGCCACCGGGCGATGAAGGAGTTCGAACTGCGTTCGGTGCGGTGGGAGGAGGATCCAGCACCCGTCCTCGGAATGGTGCGGAACTACCTGTCGATCGACGCCGGGCCCGAGGCCCAGGAGCGGAAGGCCAGGGAAGCTCGCGCCGATCTGATACGCGAGTTGCGCGAAAGGCTCGAGTCGCTGCCGTTCGAGCGTTTGCTTGGTCTTCGCTTCCGGCTCATCCGCTTCGCCGCGGAGCGCGTCAAGTACTTTTTCAAACTGCGCGAGAACTCGCGCTTCTATCACATCATGGGCTTTGGGGTGGTGCGAAAGAAGGTGCTTCGGATCGAGCGGGACCTGATGCGCCAGGGGAAACTCAAGTGCAAGGACGACATTTTTTTCCTTCGCTTCGCGGAAGTCGCCCTGATGCAGTCCGGGCGCCTGGAGTGGCGCGAGGTAGAGGACCGGATCCGCGAGCGGCGCATCGAGCACATAAGGCTCAGCAAGATGGGCCCGCCTAAGACGGTCGGCCTCGAACTGGAGCGCCCGGCGTCGGTGGGCTCCACG
>JANLWV010000309.1:0-3014 GCA_031364765.1 Vicinamibacteria bacterium | reverse complement strand
CGCGTGGCAGGCGTGCCCGTCGGCCAGGAGATCGCCGATCTGATGCCGTGCATCGGTTCAAGCAACCCCACCGTCTGGCCACAGATCCCCCGCTGTCAGAGCACCACGACACCCGGCGCCGAAGCGCCAAACCAGGAGGCTGGATCGATCATCGTGATTGTGGCGACGGACGCGCCGCTCCTCCCTCACCAGTTGAAGCGCATCGCCACGCGCGTGACCCTGGGCGTGGGCCGAAGCGGCGGCATTGGCGGTAATAGTTCGGGCGACATCTTCGTCGCGTTCTCGACGGCCAACGCCAAAGCGGGCGCCTCCGAGACGGTGTCAAGCGTGAGCATGCTTCCGAACACGAAGATGGATCCCCTGTTCGCGGCCACCGTCCAGGCGACCGAGGAGGCGATTCTCAACGCGATGCTCGCCGCCGAGACCATGACCGGAGCCGACGGCGCGAAGGTGGAAGCGCTCCCGCATGACCGGCTGCTCGCCGCGCTGCGGAAGTACGCCCGGCTGAACTAACGCGAGGGCGCTTCATCCTCGAGGCGGACCCACCCCGAGGCGTCACCTGGACCGTGTAGTCGTACAATCCGACATCGGAGTCGTCCAGCCCGCGGCTTTGTGAACCACAGAATGCCAGCCATGGACCCGAACCACGCCTCGACTCAGAGCCGACGCCTCCCGGTGTGGCTCCTCATCGCAACCACGCTGCTCGTGGCGGTGGCGCTCCTCTGGGTGGAGCAACGATGGCCGGCCTCGCCGGTCGGGACCGGTGCCTCAGCCGTTCTGCCGTTCGCGGCGGGCGCTATTGGTGATTCAGTCCCTTCGCCCTTGCACCCCGGAGCGGAGGCGCTGAAGCTCGTAGTCGCCGCCCTCATCGGCGCCCTCATATCGGCCGTCCACCGCCGCTACCCCGGCGACAAGCCGATCTCGCGCTCCCTGGCCCAGGCGCAAATACTCCTCTGTGTGGCCGGCGCCCTGATGATGATCATCATCGGCAACTCGTTCGCGCGCGCCCTGGGCATCGCGGGCGGAGCCACCATCGTCCGCTTCCGAACTCCGGTCGAGGATCCCAAAGACTCAACCGTTCTCTTTCTTCTCCTCGGCCTTGGCATGGCTTGCGGGCTCGGCGAGTTCGGCGTGGCTGGCCTCGGCGCGGCATTCTTATGTCTCTTGCTCGTGCTCCTCGATTGGATCATCGAGCGCAAACCGCGGGCCATGATGCTGGATATGGTGTCTGCTGGCCCCCAGTTCCCCGCCGAATACGTCAATCAGCTTCTGGCCGCCTACCAGGTCCAGTTCGAGCAGCGTGAGGTGGGCCAGCACGGTCAGAAAGCCACCGTCCGGTACTACTGCACCCTCGACCCCGACACGCCTCTGCAGCGCTTGAGCGAACAGCTCACCGATGCCGATGCGGCGGGGCTCAAGTCCGTGACCTGGGAAACGCAGAAGAAGGTCTAGGCCGTTCGGGCGTTCGCCCTCGGGCGCAGAACGGTCATCAGCGCGCAGGTGAGTGCTCCGGCCCCGATGCCCAGGAGGGCCGGCGTGATTGGCCCATATCCCTTTCCTCCCGTCGAGAGGTGGAGGAGGAGAGTGAGGGTGACGCTGACCGCCATCGAAGTGACCGCCTCGCGAGTCTCAACCCTCGGGAAGAAGAGGCCCGCGATGATGGGGACGAACAGGCACACGCTCAGCAGCGTGTAGAAGATCGACAGGGAACCGATCACTGAGGGAGCGGCCACCGCGAAGGCCACGCCGAGCGCTCCGGCGGTCATGGCCGCGCCCCGCGCCACCCTCAGCACCTGCTGGTCGGACGCCGCGGGATTGAGAAAGCCTTTGTAGAGATCCTGGGCGAGCGAGGTCGAGAGCATGAAGAGAACCGCGTCCGCGGTGTTGATATCGGTGGTGAATGCGGCGGCCAGGCCGAAAGCTCCGAGGACGGGCGGAAGATCGTTCAGAAGCAGGGTGGGAAGGGCCAGTTCGTGATCGGTCAGAGTGGGATGCAGAGCGCGGGCCACAATGCCGAGGATGGTCGGCACGAAGGCGAAAGCCAGAAGCAGGACGGCGTTGAGGCCCACGCCGATCCTCACCGTGCGGTCGTCTCTGGCTCCGTAGACCTTCTGAAGCAGGCCGGGCGAGATGACGAACGCCGGCGCGAGCATGATGAGATATTTCCACCCCGAGCCTCCGCCCTGCCAGAACGTCCAGTAAGCGGGATCGGTGGGGGTGTGAGCCACCACGCTGGCCCAGCCTCCCGCCCCGGCGAGTGCTACCGGAATGAGAAAGCAGTAGACGCCGACTTCAACCACGAGTTGAAGGGCGTTCACCCAGACCGCACCCATCAGACCGCCCGCGGTGAAGTATGCGGTCATGGCCACGCCGCCGATGATGCAGCCGACCCACGCTGGCTGGCCGGTCACGACTTGCAGGATCTTGCCTGCGGCCACGAGTTGTCCCGCGAGAATGGTGAGCGTCCCCACCCAGAGCAGCAGAACCACGCCGCCGCGCACGCCCTTCGAGTAGCGCAGTTCGAGGTAGTCGCCCACCGTCGAGAGTGAGTACTTCGCCGCGACCTGGCGCATGCGCGGCCCGACCAGGAAGGCGAGGATCAGGGATCCGATCCCCGCGGATCCAACCCACCACCACGCGGAAAGGCCGTCGCGAAAACCAAGGCCGGTGGCCCCCACCGTGGAACCAGCCCCGATGTTGGCGGCCACCAGGGTGGAGAAAAGCAGGCCGGGCCCAAGACGCCGGCCCGCGACGAAGAAGTCGTCTGAGCCCTTGACCTTCCGGCCCATCCACAGGCCGAGGCCCACCTGAAGCAAGGCGTATCCGAGCAGCACGGCCAGCGCCAATGACATCAAAGACTCTCCTCTTGAACCGTGGCAGCGGGCCCCCACCGGCCGGATGGGAATTGTACGTGACCGCGACGACTGGCGAATTCAGACGGCGCGCGCTGGGTTTCCGCGCGATATACACTCCTCGCCGATGCAGCTCCAGTGGTTCGACTGGCTGGCCATTGC
>JANLWV010000302.1:0-5337 GCA_031364765.1 Vicinamibacteria bacterium | reverse complement strand
GGCCACAAAAAGGGCGTGGCCGGCCTCGAGCCGCCGCAAATCCTTCGCCGCTGCTTCCGCGGCCGCCTCGAACCGGGACTGCCCCTCGGCGAGCGCAGCCTTGAGCTGCGCTCCTTCTTCAACCCTCTCGATCTGCAACGCCGAAGCTCGCTGTTCCGCCAGACGCATGGCCTCCCAGTGGTTCTCCTGCTGCTCACGCATCCGAATCTGGACATCGTTGCGCTCGCCCAAAAGAGCGGCTTTTTCCAGCTCAAGCTCGGAAAGCCGTTCCGTGAGCGCTGCCGCCTCCTTTCCCTGGCCCTCGGCGGCGGCGCCTCTTTGTTTCCTGAGCTGGTCCGCGTCCTCCTGAAGTCGGGCCACAAACACGGCGTGGCTGGCCTCGAGCCGTTGCGATTCCTTCGCCGCTGCTTTCGCGGCCGCATCGAAACGCGACTGCCACTCAGCGACCGTCGCGTTCAGCCGCGCTGCCTCTTCGACCTTTTCGAGCTGTAAGGCGGCGGCTCGCTGCTCGGCCACGCGCACCGCCTCGCGGTAGCTCTCTTCCGCCTGACGCAGCCGGGTCTGGAGGTCTTCGCGTTCAACTAGGGCCGCAGCTTTCTCGCGCTCAAGCAACGACAGGCGCTCACCAAGGGCCGCGGATTCCCCTTTGTGGCCTTCTCTGGCCGCCTCGAACCGGGACTGCCATTCGGAGAGCGCAGCCTTCAGTTGCGCTGCTTCCTCAACTCTCTCGATCTGAAATGTCGAAGCCCGCTGCTCCGCCAGGCGCAGAGCCTCCCAGTGGTTCTCCTGCTGCTCACGCATCCTGATCTGGACATCGTTGCGCTCACCCAAAAGAGCGGCCTTCTGCAGCTCAACCTCAGAAAGGCGCTCCGCGACCGCTGCCTCCTCCTTGTCACGGGCTTCTGCTGCCGCCCCCGCTTGCCTCCTAAGCTCCGCGACCTCCTCCTGAAGCCGGGCCACGAGCACGGCCTGGCTGGTCTCGAGCCGATGCGACTCCGTAGCCCGGGCCTCGGCCGCAGCATCGAAGCGCGACTGCCACTCAAGAACCGCCGCGTTCAGCCGCGCGGTCTCTTCGACCTTTTCGAGCTGCGCGGCGGCGACTCTCTGCTCCGCTGCGCGCAGAGCCTCGCGATAGCTCTCTTCGTGCTGCTGCAGGCGAGTCTGGACGTCATGGCACTCACCCAAGGCCGCGGCCTTCTCGCGCTCAAGCAGCGACATGCGGGCCACGACCGCCTCCGTCTCTTTGGAGTGAATCCCCCCGACCGCGTCCAGCCGCGACTGCAGCTCGGCCACCGCCGCGTTCAATCGCGCGATCTCTTGGCCCTTCTCGAGCTGTAAAGCGGCGCCTCGCTGCTCGGCCGAACGCAGAGTCTCCCGGTGGCTCTCTTCCTGCTGACGCAATCGAGTTTGAGCCTCGTGGCGCTCGGCCACCGCGGCGACTTTCTCCCGCTCAAACAACGACAGCCGTTCTTGGAGCGTTACCGCTTCCTTTTCATACCCTTTCGCCGCGGCCTCCCCCTGCCTCCGAAGCAAAGTGACCTCCTCCTCAAGACGCGCGACGAGCGCGGCGTGCTGCGCCGCCTCATCCAACGTTTCACGCCTGAGATCGGCGGCCCGTTCTTCGGCCAATCGCAACGACTCGTGATGACGCTCTTCAGCCTGTCGCAGGCGGGCCTCCGCCTGCCCGCGTTCGTTCGAGAGAGCCGCCTTCTCTCGTTCCATCGCGGACAGTTGCTTTGCGAGCGATGTCGCTTCCTTGGCGTGATCCTTGGCGGCGATGTCTCCCTGCTCCTTAAGCTGCGCCACCTTCTCCTGAAGACGCCCGACCAGCGCGGCATGGCGGGTCTCAAGCTGCTGCGACTCCTTCGCCGCCGCGTCGAAACGCGTTTGCCACGTGGTCACGATGTTGTTCAGACGCGCGGTTTCCTCGGCCTTCTCGCGCTCCAAGTCCACCACACGTTTCTCGGACAACTGCTGCGCTTGAGCATGGATCTCATTCGCCTTGTGCAAACGGGCGGCCAGCTCGTCCCGTTCTTTGGCAAGGCCACCTTTCTCGGTCTCGATGACGGCCATCAGCCGGTCGAGCGCCAGGTCTTTTCTTGCGTGCTCAGCTTCCACCCGCTGCGCTTCCGCCGCCGCCTTTAGGGCCGCCGCGTCGAAGCGCGCTTGACCGTCGGCCACCAAGGCGCTCAGACGGGACGCTTCCTCGGCCTTGGCGCGCTCCAGATCGCCCAGACGGAGCCGAAACTCATCACGTTCGCCCGAAAGCGCGATCTTTTCCTGCTCAAGCTCGGAGAGGCGCTGGCCCAGCAGCGCCTGGTGCGTTTCAAGACGCTCCGATTCCTGGGCTGCCGCTTTGACGGTTACCTCGAAACGCGCCTGCCATTCCGTCACCGTGGCGCTCAGGCGCGCTGCCTCCTCCGCCTTCTCGCGTTCCACCGCGGCCGTGCGTTGCTCGGCCACGCGCAACGTCTCCCGAGAGCTCTCCTCAACCTGACGCATGCGGGAGAGAGCGTCCTCGCGCTCGGTTTTTAGGGTGACCTTCTCCCTTTCCAGCAGCGAAATTCGTTCGGCGACCGATGCCGCTTCCCGGGCCTGGGCTTTCGCGCTGGCCTCCGCCTGGTTGCGAAACTGAGCGACTTCGTCCTGAAACCGCGCCACCAGCGCAGCATGGCCGGTCTCGAGGCGTTGTGACTCCTTGATCGAAGCCTTGGCCGCAGCGTCGAAGCGCGCCTGCCACTCCAGGATCGCCGCGTTCATACGCGCGGTCTCCTCGGCCCGCTCCCGTTCCGCGAAAGCCGTGCGCTCGTCGGCCAGCCGGAGCGCCTCGCGATGGGCCTCTTTGGACTGAAGCAACAGCAACGCGGTGGCGTCACGCTCAGCCACGGCGGCGACGCTCAGTGTCGTCATTTGTGCGGTCTGATCCTCAAGTCGCGCAATCCTCGCCAGGGCCTCGGTCCGCGACCCCTCGAGTTCCTGAGCGCGCGCGACCAGAACGAGGCGCGCTTTTTCCGCCTCGGCAGCGACGGCTTCATGCTGCGCCGTATCGCGGTCTCGCTCCGCCAGAGCGCTCTTCAGTCGATTCCGGACCTGATCGCGGTCCTGGTCGACGGCGCTGATCTGGGCTTCAAGTTTTGCCAAAGCTTCAGCGTGCGACTCCGCGAGTCGCGCCGCGGACTCGGCCGCTTTCTCCTGGGCGCTCTGAAGGAGCGCCTCCATGGCTAAAACCTCGTCTCGGCTTTGCGAACGAAGGGCTTTCTCACGGTCCCTGGCCTCAATAATCGCGGCTTCGTGTTGTTCCTCGACCTGCTGCAGTTTCTGCGCGAGGGCTTCGTGCCGGTTGGTCGAGAGGGCCAGGACCACCTGAAGGTCCGCTTTCTCCTTCTGCAAGACGGCCGCCTGGTTCTTCGCCCGCGCGGCAAAAGCCTCCCACTCTGCGGTGACGCGAGCCTCTCGCTCTTCCCGAGCCCTAAGGTCCTTCTCGTGCTCTTCGCTGCGCCGCTGCGCCTCCTCGAGTGCTGCGGCTTGCTGCTCGGTGCGGGCCGCCACCTCCGACTCCGCCTCCTTGAAGCGGCGCTTCCACTCCTCGATGACCGCCTGCGCCTGCCCGGCCCGTTCAAAGCTCTGCGCTCGAATTGACTCGAGAGCCGCGTGGGCCTCGTCGAGTGCCCCACGATGTTGCTTCTCCGCTTCGTCGAGCCGGGCGAGCCAAGGGTTCTTTCCGCGGGGCGGCGGAACGGTGATGGGCTTTGTCTTTCCAAGGACGGGGTCAGGAGACTCAGAGTGAAAGACGCGCTTCCAAACAAGACTGATGCCCTTCGCCGAACCTCCTGTCTTCGCAGTCGCCAGCTGGGCCGCGGCCCACGCAGCTTCTTCCCGGGCGATGGCGTCCTTAATGACGGTCCTAAGCGCCGTCTCGTCTTCAGCAAGCCCTCGGGGCGCCGCGTCGAGGATGCCGTCATCGGTCCCGGCATCAACCAGGCATAGCTGCCTGACGCGTTCCAAAAGCGCGCGATCGTTGGTGAGCAGGGCGGTCAGTTGAGCCCCCTCGAATGCGGGTTCGTCGTCGAGACTCACAATGGTCACGGTCGCAGCGGTGGGGCCCCTGCGGGCGAGCTGGAACACGCCGCCTAGGCACAACTCCACCGTCGGAATTCCCCTGGCTTCGAATGCCTCAAACCACTCGCTCGAGACAAGCGCTTCACGTCGGTGCGTCGCCACCCCCCAGGTGCCCTGTAGGGTGGGAGCCGAACCGCGGAGGGCAATCCGCAACTCCTCACTGTCCTCCAAAGGAACCTTCTCCGGAACGGCGCCGACGATCCTGCCGATGTTGGCTATAAAAGAGGGTGAGCCCTCTTGAACGAGCAGCCTCGTCGGTCGATATCTCCCCGCGATGAAGACCGAAAGCAGGGCGAGACTTGGCGACGCCATCCAGATACAGTCTGAGCGCTTGAGGAGCTGCGCCATTCCTTGCGTCGATGGGCCAGACGATGGTACGGGAACAGTTGCGTTCATTTCCTCGGCTCTTGCATCACCTCAGCTCGGCGAGGAACCGGAAACCCCGCTGCCTGCGCCTAGCTGACTCGATTGGATGAATGCGCATGATAATCCGACCGGTCAAACGGAGGGGGGGGACCGGCGTTGTTCAGGGCAACGGTTGAAACGCCGTAGTTCGGGAGACCTCGGCATCCATCAGGACGTAGGTGCGCGGATCGAGGGTCAACGCCTTCGGTTCCCGGTCCAGCGGGAGGGTCAGGGTCTCACGCTGGTTCCGGACTTCGATCCGAGCCATTCGCGGGCTCGGCTCTCCTTCGACTTCGATGCCAACTTCAATGGGCATCCGCAGCGGCGCGCCGGGCTGGAGCTGCTCGACCTCGAGGCGCAGCATTCTGGCCGCGGCGTCGTACGTCCATTGGGCGCGCACCTTGAGATAACCGCCGCGGGTCAGCCATTGGTCGAAGAACCAGCCGAGTTCCGTCCCGGAAGCCTCCTCCATGGCACGGCGGAAGTCGGCCGTGGTGGCATTGGCGTCGCGAAAACGCTTGTAGTAGTCGCGGATCCCCGTCCAGAACGCCACCTCTCCGATCACTCCCCGCAGCATGTGAAGCGTCCAACCGCCTTTGCGATACGTACCGACGCCGGAAAGCACCTGGCTCATGTCTGAGAGGTTGTCGTGGATGATCCGGTAGTTCGGGTTCTTCTGATCGAATTCGCGAATCGCTTCACGATCGGCGCGTAGGCCGGCCACGAACTCATCGCGCCCGTAAGCGTGTTCGATGAAGAGGTGCGTAAAGTAGGTTGCGAACCCCTCAGAAAGCCAGACGTGGTCCCAATCGC
>JANLWV010000211.1:0-1968 GCA_031364765.1 Vicinamibacteria bacterium | reverse complement strand
GTGCGAGGGCCACGCCTCCCAGAGGGAACGAGGATCAAACCCAGCGCCCCCATGAAACCGGAGTAGCCGTCGATCCACTCCCGCGACAGCACCGAGAGCGCCGCTCCGATGAGGCCGGTGACGACGCAATCTCCGGAGCGAAACGAGCGAGCCGGCCAGGGCCGTGATTGGGCTTCAAGCGCCCCCCAAGGGCATCTAGGCGAACCGGAACGGGCAGGACTTGACGGGCAAACCCCGCTTGTTTCACCTACAATCGGACGCCATCATGGACATGGCCCGCACCGCCGTGGACGTCACCGGGAACTGCCTCGCCTCAGCGGTGGTGGCGCGATGGGAGGGGGCCTTGAAGGACGAGCCCGAAGTCGCCGCGACCTAGTCATGTTTTTCATCCGACCGGCCTATACGGAGAGCATTCGCCGGCGCGCGAATCAGCGCATCACCCTGCGAGATGACGCGTGACGGAAAAATCGGTATCTCGCTATCAGATCGGGGACCTGCTCGGGAAGGGCGGGATGGGTGTCGTATACAAAGCCCTGGACACGAAGCTCGGCCGGCACGTCGCGGTCAAGTTTCTGACCGCCGAGTTCGCTCAGAACGCCGAGATGCTCGAGCGCTTCCAGCGCGAGGCCCGTGCGGCCTCTGCTTTGAGTCATCCCGGTATCTGCACCGTCCACGAGATCGACCAGCACGAGGGCCAGCACTTCATCGTCATGGAGTTGCTTGAAGGGGAGCCTCTCGATCAGCAGATTCGTCGCGGACCGCTGGCCGCGGGGCCCCTGCTGGATCTTGGCATTCAGATAGCCGACGCGCTCGAAGCGGCGAGTGCCAAGGGAATCGTACACCGCGACCTCAAGCCTGAGAACATCTGGATGAGCCAGCGGGGCCAGGCCAAGATTCTCGACTTCGGTGTGGCCAGGATGGGGACGTCCCGACCCGTCGTGGAGTTGGGCCCCGAAGAGGAGACCAGCCTGCGACCGAACGACCTCACCCAGGCCGGGACGGTTCTTGGGACCGTGTCCTACATGTCGCCCGAGCAGGCGCGCGGACAGGTCACGGACGCTCGGACCGATATCTTCTCGCTGGGCGTGATCCTCTATATGGCGGCCACGGAGAGGAAGCCCTTCCGGGGAGAGACCGCAGCTGTTGTGTTCGACGCCATCCTGAATCGCGACCCGCAGCCGATCGCAGAGGTGAACCCATCCCTTCCCGCTGAGTTCAGCCGCATCATTGCGAAGGCGCTCGAGAAGGACCGTGGGGGGCGTTACCAGACCGCTGCTGATTTCAAGGTTGATCTTCAGAGACTCAAGCGTGCGGTCGAGCGTGAACAGGAGGCCAAAGACAGCCAGGCGACTGGTTCGAGCTCTCCGACAATGGCGGTGGTGACGACCGCACGAAGCCGCGTGCCGCCTATCGCTGCGCTCGGCGCCGTGGTGGTTCTTTCGATCGCGGTCGGCCTGGCCGTTTTCGGCCGGGGTCCGTCCCCCGTGCCTGCAGCTGCTCCCGAGTCATCGAGGGCTTCCTCGCCGACTGCCGCGTTGCCGGTCGCCGGGCCCGTTGGCGACAAAGTTGGCTGCATGGTCGTGGATCGTTTCTCCGCCCTTCGCCTGCAGGATCCCGGCGGTATAAAGCCGACAGGACGCCTGTATTTCAAGTCGAACCTTTCACCCGAGTACTTCTACACAGAACTCATCCGGAGTGGCTCAGCGTGGCTCGCGTACATTCCGAAAGTCAACCGAGGAAGCGAAATTCGAGAGATCACCTATTACTTCAGCGTCACCCGCGAAGGTGCCTTTGAACCGCTGAAGACCGAAACGCAAACCGCTCGCGTTGTGGATCAGGCCTCCGAATGTCCGCCGGGCAGTCGTATTGCCGCGGAGGGCCATCCTTCGGGGCCGGTGTCCGTGAAGTTTGAGGTTGGGGAGGATCTGGCGCTTCCAATCGCCGACGCTTTTGGTTTCCAAACCCTCT
>JANLWV010000209.1:0-4511 GCA_031364765.1 Vicinamibacteria bacterium | reverse complement strand
TGATCCGCCGAGACCTGGAAGCGGATCTCTTCGTCCCCTTTGGGGACCACGGGATAGGAAAGTCCGGTGGCGAGAATTCCATGGGCGAAGAGGTGTTTCAGCAGCGCCTGCGTCTTCGGCGTGTCGCGGACGACAAGCGGTGTGACCGGATGTTCGCCGCGGATCGTCTCGAACCCGAGGTCGATCAGACCCTTCTCGAACTTCGTGGTCATCGCGCGCAGCCGAGTCAGGAGGCCGAGCCCTTCCGGCGAATCGAGAATGTCGACGGCGACCTTGGCGGCCGCGGCCTCGGCGGGCGTGATCGGGTTGGAGTAGATGTACATCATCGACGTCTCGCGCAGGAAGTCGATGAGCGTCCGCGGCCCGGCGACGTAGCCGCCGTTCACGCCGAAGGCCTTGCCGAGAGTGCCCACCAGGATGTCGACGGGCTCGCAGCCGGTGAACTCTTCGGTGCCCCGGCCGGTGCGTCCAAACGCGCCCACCCCGTGAGAGTCGTCGACAACGAGCACGGCATTCTCTGGAAATCGGTGGTCGAACTTCCGGACCACCGCCTGAATCTCCACTAGAGGAGCGTGGTCGCCGCGCATGCTGAAGACGCCGTCCGTCACCACCACGGCTCGTTTGGCCCCGACCTCCGCGGCTTTCGCGACCGCCGCTTCAAGGTCGGCGACCTGATTGTGCTTGTAAACGAACTTCTCTTTGGGCCGCGCCAGACGCATGGCGTTGATGATGCAGTTGTGATTGAGCTCGTCCGAGATGAGCGCCGTCTCGCTGGTGATGAGTGGAACGAGGGTGGAGACGATCGCGGCGTAGGCCGACGAGAAGATCATGGCCGCCTCGCGGGCGTGGAACTCCGCGAGTCTTGCCTCGAGGGCGGTGTGAGGTTCGTAGGTGCCGCTGATGAAACGCACCGCGCCCGGCCCGCAGCCGAACCGCCGGGCCGCCGCTTCCTCCGCGCGCACGACGCGTTCGCGCAAACCCATGCCCAGGTAGTTATTGGAGTTCATCTTGATGAAGGCCTTCGACCCCTCGCCTTGGAGCAGGTAGCGCGGTCCATGGCCATCTCGCGGGGGAACGACCTCCACGATGACCACTTCATGGCGCTTGCTGGATCCGCGGCCGTCGATGGCCGCGATCTCGTCCTTCAGGGTTTCGGAGAGGCGATTGATGGGCATGGTCGGAACGGAGAATATGCCGATATAGGGCGGCGGATCAGGGCTAGCTGATTCGTGCCCTCAGCTTGATCAACATGTCCTCGACCATGGCTCCGAGGTCGTACTGGGGAGCGAAGCCCCATTCGGCACGCGCCGCCGAACAGTCGAGGGAGTTCGGCCAGGAGTCGGCGATTCCCTGGCGGACGGGATCGACCTCGTACCGGATCTCGAAGGGATGGATGTGTTTTCTGATCTCGCCCGCGAGTTCGTCGGGAGTGAAATTCATGGCCGTGACATTGAACGAATTTCGATGAATCAGCCTGGTGGGATCTGCTTCCATCAGGGCCACCAGGGCGGCCAGAGCGTCGGGCATGTACATCATGTCGAGTCGCGTGTCGGGCTTTAGGAAACAGGTGTAACGACCGTACCGGATCGCGTCGTAGAAGATGGCGACCGCGTAGTCCGTGGTTCCCCCGCCCGGATGCGCGGCATGGGAAATCAGGCCCGGAAATCTGAGGCCGCGCGTGTCTACGCCGAACCGGCGGTGGTAGTAGTCGCAGAGAAGTTCGCCTGCCACCTTGGTGACGCCATACATGGTGGTGGGTCGCTGAATCGTGTCCTGCGGCGTGTTGTCCTTGGGTGTTCCCGGTCCGAACGCGCCGATCGAACTGGGGAAGAACACTTTGCAGTCGTGCTGCCGCGCCACTTCGAGCACTTTGTAGAGCCCGCCCATGTTGAGCTCCCACGCGACGTGGGGCTTCTCTTCCGAGGTGGCCGAAAGCAGCGCGGCCAGGTGGTAGATCGTTCCGATATCGCTGTTGCGCACGATGTCCTGGATCTGACGCGCGTTGGTGGAGTCGAGGAACTCGAACCGCTCGCCCGGTCTCAGGGTCCCGAGAGGGGGCAGTCGGATATCGGAGGCGATCACCGCCTCGCTGCCGTAGCGTGCACGCAGGGCGACCACGAGTTCGGAGCCGATCTGGCCGAGCGCACCGGTGACAAGGATTCTTCGCATTCAGTGTCGATCGAAGATACCGCGTTTCCGGTCACTAGTCCGGCCGGAGAATCACGCGACGGCGCGCGGCTGCGATCCAGGCTCGGCTCCCGGCTCCGAGCCCGCGGCCGACGGGCCCACCAGCTCGTTCTCCAGCCAGGCGTGTCTGCCGTCGAGGACTCGCTTGGCGACCCTGTACTTGCGCACGTCATCGTTGCTCCAAAGCGCCTTGAAGGCGGCGTCGACCCTTCGGCTCGCGCCACGGGCAAACAGATCCGCGAGTTCCACCGCTTCCCGGGCTTCCGGTCTCTTCGCGACAACCAGCGCCTGGGCGCGGGCGCAGACCGCCGAAACGGCGAAGAGATCATTCACGATGTCCACGAGCCTGAACAGGAATGCCTGCTTGTTCTGCAGGCCCGCCCGGTAGAGCGCCATTCCATGGAAGCTCGCCCGCGACAACTTGCGCGAGCGCCGGTCGACGAACCTGAGGTGCCGCGCGAGAGCGCCGAACTCGGCGTAGCGCGGCCAGTGACCCCACCCGAAGAAACGGGTCGGGTACCACCAGGCGTAGAACGCGCCAATTTTCGGCAGGGCCTTGAGTTTCCGACCGATCGTCGCATCGGGTTCGACCAGAGCTCCCGCGACCTCGAGGTGCTTGTCCACCGCCTCGCGGGCCATGAACAGGTGCATGATCTCGCTCGAACCTTCGAAGATCTTGTTGATCCGGAAGTCGCGCATCAGTCTTTCGACCGGGATGGGCTTTTCGCCCCGGGCCTGGAGCGAGCCCTCGGTCTCATACCCGCGCCCTCCGCGGATCTGCATGAGGTCGTCCACGATCTCCCAGCCGCGGGCGCTGTTGAATTCCTTGGCCGCCGCGGCCTCCAGACGGATGTCGGCGCCGCCACGATCGGACATCTGGGTGGCGAGTTCGACCAGCGACTCCATGGCAAATGCCGTCGCCGCCATGTCGGCGATCTTGTGCCCGACCGCTTCATGCCGGCCGACCGGCCGCCCCCACTGGACGCGCGACGCCGCCCAGGTGCGAGCCGTTTCGAGGGCGGCCTTGGCCGTTCCCGCCGAAATGCTGGGGATGGATAGCCGGCCGTCGTTAAGTGTGGTCAAGGCGATTTTCAGGCCGCGACCCTCGCGGCCGACCAGGTTCTCGGCGGGCACCCGCACGTTGTCGAAGGCGATGACCGCATTGGCGCGGGCTTTAAGACCCATGCAGCGGCATCGGTTCTCGACCACGACGCCTTTCCAGTCGGTTTCGACGATGAACGCCGAGATCTTGTGGGTCTTCGGGTCCGAAGCCATGACCACCAGCAACTTCGCGATCGTTCCGTTCGTGGTCCAGAGTTTCTTGCCATTGAGGATGTAGGCCGATCCGTCTTCGGTTTTCTCGGCGGTGGTGGTCATACGAGCCGGGTCAGAGCCCACACCCAGTTCGGTCAGCGCGAAGGCCGAAATGTCCCCCTTGGCGCAGCGGGGAAGGTAGTTCCTCTTCTGTTCGAGAGTTCCGAAAAGTTTCAGCGGCTGGGGCACGCCGATCGACTGGTGGGCGGAAAGCAGGGCTCCTACGTTGCCGCAATAGGTTCCGAGCAGGCGCATGACGCGGTTGTACTCGACGTTGGTGAAGCCCAGACCGCCATACTCCTTCGGGATCTTCATGCCGAAAGCGCCCAGCGCGCGTAACCGGTTGAGGACGTGCTCAGGGTACTCCCCGGTGCGATCGATTTCCGCGGGATCGACTTCGTTCTTGAGGAACGTCTTGAATCGCTCGTAAAACTCCCTGAACTCCGGACGTTCGTCGCCCGTGAGCGGATACGGATGAATGAGATCCAGACGAAAGTTGCCGAGGAAGAGTTCCTTCACGAAGCTCGGATGTTTCCACTGCGTCTCGCGGGCGGCCTCCGCAACCTGGCGGGCTTCGAGCTCGCTGACGTTCTTGCCAGCATCCTTCGCTTGGGTGTTCGTTTCAGCCATGGGAGTTTGCCTCGTCATGGGGCGGGATCGCCGTTAATGAACTATGCCTCATTAAATGTATACCACATCGCCGCCCTGGTGACCTGTGTCAGAGGAATAGGAAGCGCCCGAACGTCGAGGCGCCCCGATCGCAAGGCGTCGAGGAGGCCGCATATCCAGCATATGCAACGACGAGCAACGCAGCGAGCGGGGATGCATCGGCGTTCCGGCGGTTTCTATTCCTCTGATACAGGTCACTTGTCCTGCAGGGCTCTTCGCAACTTGGATTTCATCGACGATTCAAAGGACACGCGCGTCACCGCTGTCGCCTTGCGCAGATCGGGGGCCTTGAACTCGCTCCGGGCCCGCGCCGACATCCCGGCCACGATGGAATCGAGACG
>JANLWV010000204.1:0-3379 GCA_031364765.1 Vicinamibacteria bacterium | reverse complement strand
CCTGGATGATCCGGTCGAAGGCGCTGCGGTCCACCGCGAGGTCCTTGATCACCGGGAACGCCTTGGCGCGCCAGGGTTCGATGGTGATCTCGTCGCCATCCTTGAACTGGCGCATGTGGAGCTGGCAGGCCGTGGTGTTCTTCTGCGGCCCGTGGGGCCGCCCGTTGATCACCATGCTGCAGGAACCGCAGATTCCCTCGCGACAGTCGTGGTCGAAGGCGATCGGGTCCTCGCCCCTGCCCATAAGATCTTCGTTGAGGACGTCGAGCATCTCCAGGAACGACATGTCCTTCGACACCTGGTTCGCATGGTAGGACACGAAGCGGCCTGGAGCGGCGCCGTTCTTCTGACGCCACACGTTGAGCTTGACCTTCACTTGTAGCTCCGGGTTTGAAGGGGCACGTACTCGAAATTCAAGGGCTCGACATTTCTCTTCGGGGCCTGGTCGTCGGCCACGTACTCCCAGGCGGCCACGTGGGCGAAGTTCGCGTCATCGCGTCTCGCCTCGCCGGCGTCCTGAAACTCCTCGCGGAAGTGCCCGCCGCAGGACTCGCGACGCTCCAGGGCATCGCGGCACATGAGTTCACCGAGCTCAAGGAAGTCGGCCACCCGGCCGGCTTTCTCGAGCGACTGATTCATCTCCTCGGAAGCGCCGAGGACGTTGAGGTTCCGGTGGAACTCCTCGCGCAGCGTGGGAATCAGCCGGAGGGCCCGGGTGAGGCCGGCTTCATTCCGGGCCATGCCGCACTCTTCCCACACGATCCGGCCGAGTTCCTTGTGGAACGAATCGACCGTCCGCTTGCCTTTCATGTCCAGGAACCGCTGGTTGCGCGCCCGAACCGCCGCCTCCGCCTTCTTGAACTCGGGGTGATCGGCCGCCACCGGCCCCGGTTTCGCCGTCGCGAGGTAGTGGCCGATGGTGTAGGGAAGGATGAAGTAACCGTCGGCCAGACCCTGCATGAGGGCGGAGGCACCCAGACGATTGGCGCCGTGATCGGAGAAGTTCGCTTCGCCGATGACATGAAGCCCGGGGATCGTGCTTTGGAGGTTGTAGTCGACCCACAGGCCGCCCATCGTGTAATGGATAGCGGGGTAGATCCGCATCGGAACCCGGTAGGGATTCTCGCCGGTGATCCGTTCGTACATTTCGAAAAGGTTGCCGTACCTTTCGGCCACCTTGGCTTCGGACAGACGGGAGATGGCATCGCCAAAGTCGAGGTAGACCCCGAAACCGGTTTCGCCGACCCCGCGACCCTCATCGCAGACCTGTTTGGCGGCCCGCGACGCGATGTCGCGGGGCGCGAGGTTGCCGTAGCTCGGGTACTTCCGTTCGAGGTAGTAGTCGCGTTCCGCCACCGGGATCTGGTCGGCCGCGCGCTGGTCGCCCTTTTTGAGGGGCACCCAGACACGACCGTCGTTTCGCAACGACTCCGACATGAGGGTGAGCTTGCTCTGATGATCGCCGCTCACCGGGATGCAGGTGGGGTGGATCTGGGTATAACAGGGGTTCGCGAAGGCCGCCCCTTTCTTGTAGGCCCGCCAGATGGCGGTGGTGTTGCAGCCCTTCGCGTTGGTCGAGAGGTAGAAGACGTTGCCGTAGCCGCCGGTGGCGAGAACCACCGCGTCGGCCGACCACGATTCGATCCTTCCCGTGACCATGTCGCGCGTGACGATGCCGCGCGCGACCCCCTCGATCACCACCAGCTCCAGCATCTCGTGACGCGAGAACGCCCGGACCGTTCCGGCCGCCACCTGACGTTCCAGAGCCTGGTACGCCCCGATCAGAAGCTGCTGGCCAGTCTGACCGCGGGCGTAGAAAGTTCGCGAGACCTGCGCGCCGCCGAACGACCGGTTGGCCAGGAGGCCGCCATACTCGCGGGCGAAGGGGACGCCCTGGGCCACGCACTGGTCGATGATCTTGACCGAGATCTCGGCGAGGCGATGGACGTTCGACTCACGGGCCCGGAAGTCGCCGCCCTTGACCGTGTCATAGAAGAGGCGATGGACGCTGTCGCCGTCGTTCTGATAGTTCTTCGCGGCGTTGATGCCGCCCTGCGCGGCGATGGAGTGCGCGCGCCGCGGAGAGTCCTGGTAGCAGAACGAAAGAACGTGGTAACCCAGTTCGCCGAGAGTGGCCGCCGCCGAGGCGCCGGCCAGGCCCGTGCCCACCACGATGATGGAGTGCTTGCGCTTGTTGGCGGGATTCACCAGCTTCATTTCAAAGCGGTGCCTTTCCCATTTCTTGTCGATCGGCCCGGATGGGGTGTGCGAATAGAGATGCATTACCGGGGATTCAGGTTCACTTGACGAGGCCAAAGAAGACGGCGAGAGGGAAGGACAGGTTGCCCACCGTCACCAGCGCCGCGTAGCCGGCTCCGATCGTTGAGCGAAGAGCGTTGAACCGGGGATGGGAGAGACCGACGGTCTGCAGCATGCTGACCACGCCATGGAAAAGATGAAGCGAGAGAGCCACCATGGAGAGAACGTAGACGAAGACCACCTGGGGGCTGCGGAAGCCGATGATGACGTTGTGGTAGACATCGCCGCGCACGAAGTCCGGGTGCGCTGAACCCACGGTGAAGTGCAGCAGGTGATAGACGATAAAGAGAAACAGGAGCGGACCGCTCCATCGCATGGTCCTGGAGGCGTAGGTGGAGGCCTCGTAGGCGCTCTTGCGATAGCCGACCGGGCGGGCCGAAATATTCGTCAGGGTGAGGCTCACCGCGGCCCAAATGTGAAGCGCCACACTGGCCAGGAGGACCGCCCGCGCCGACCACAAAACCGCCTGACTCGACTGGAGCATTTCGCCGTAGGCGTTGAGCGCCTCGGGGCCCCTGTAAAGCAGAAGGTTCCCGGCCATGTGGACGAGCACGAACCCCGTCAGGATGACGCCGGTTGCCGCCATGACCACCTTTTTGGCAATGGTCGAAGCCAGAAGGCCGGGGGAACTCAGAGATTGTGCAATCGCGGTCATCAGTTTTTGGGAGTCCCGAAGGTCGGACGTTGACGATGCGAGGGAGAGTGGCGACGGCCCGATTCTAGTCGGCCTCGCGGCCCAGCCGTCCGTCGGGCTCCTAGACCACGGTTCCGTCCGGGACGACGGCGTCTTTCGGCACGATCACGATGCCGTCGCGGATATGCCAGCACGGTCCGTCCGCGTGCTCAGCCTTGGCCTCGTTGGTCAGCCGCACGTTCATACCCACGCGGGCGTTCTTGTCGATGATCGCGGTCTCGATCACGGAGTTGTCTCCGATCCCGATGGGAGGCAGGCCGGTCGACGGATCCGGCGTCGTTTTCTCGTAGAAATCGGCGCCCAGGATCAGGCTGTTGCGAATGACGCAGCCCCGGCCGATCCGGCTCCTTATTCCGATGAGCGATC
>JANLWV010000180.1:0-5746 GCA_031364765.1 Vicinamibacteria bacterium | reverse complement strand
GCGGAGCACGCGCGCGCGCGCGTCCAGTTCGAGCAGACAGGCAGCCCTGATCGGACCGTGCCCACAACCCACGAGCGAGACGGAAGCAAAGCCCGGCTAGTGAGAATCGAAGCTCGCTTGCGGGCGGTGGAGCTAAAGGCGCCGGAGAGATCGCGTCTGGTGGCGTTGCGCAGCCTCGAGGAAAATCGCCTTGCGGAACAGGAGGTTCTCAATCTCAAGGAGCGGCCCGTCGACGTGTCCGTGAGACGACCCTTAAGCCTCGATCAGATCCAAACAGCGCTGCCCGATGCCCACCTCCTTCTCGCATTTCTCGTCGGTCCGAGTCACTCCTACGTTTTTTCCCTGACCAAGGGGCGCCTCGGGTTCCACAGACTGCCCGAACGGTTGGCTCTTCAACAACGCGTCGACAAGTTCCGGTCGTTGGTGTCCGTGCGGCCGGGCAACGACGAGTCGTCTCCCCGCGCCATCTCGGCGGAGAGCGAGAGGCTCGCCTCGGTAATCGTCGGCCCCGTCAAGGCCGATCTCGGTGCCCACCGGGACGTAGTGGTCGTGCCGGACGGCCCGCTCTTTTACCTGCCTTTCGAGGCGCTGCGGGTGGGAGGAAGGTATCTCGCCCAGACCCACACGATCCGTTACATGCAGTCGGCATCGCTCTTCGCCCGGCCTCAACCGCACGCAGAAGTCGCCGTTTCCACCCTTGTGGCATTCGGCGACCCTGCACTCGGGGCGACCACCCCGCGGGCTCCCCTTGTCGAGTCCCTCGAGCGCAGTGGAATGGTCCTCGGACCCTTGCCCGCCACGCGCGACGAAGTGGAGGCGATCTCGCGCCTGTTCGAACCCGGCAGCGTGAGGGTCTATTTAGGGGAGAGTTTCAACCGGAAGTCCGTCCTCGAGGAACTAGGCAAGCGACATCGCTTCGTGCACCTCGCGACCCACGCCATCCTCGACGAACGCGCACCTCTGCGTTCGGGCATCGTGCTTTCCAAGCCCACGGAGGCAGAGCCGGACGGCGGGCTCTTGCAGGTCCGTGAGCTCGCGGGCCTCAAGATCCCGGCTGATCTCATAACACTCTCCGCGTGTCAAACCGGGCTCGGAACGATTGTCTCTGGCGAAGGCATTCTCGGTTTGTCACGAGCCTTCCAGGAGGGCGGAGCCAGGAACCTCGTCGTGAGCCTGTGGAACGTGAACGACTTTTCGACGGCCAAATTCATGACGTCCTTCTATCGCGCACTGCGCGATGGCGCAACGCCGGCTCAGGCCCTGGTGCGAGCACGACGGGAGATGCTGGCGTCGCCGATCTCTGCGCTGCGACACCCCTATTACTGGGCGAGCTTCGTCCTTATCGGCCACGGGACCTAAGTGCCCCGATCGATAAACACGGTGGCATTCGAACGCCGATGCATCCCGTCTCGGCGTTCTCGGTGCGCCACCGTATTTATGGACCGGGGCACTAAGTGAGCGCGCGGCCGACTCTGACTTCGGACAGTCCCGAGCTATCCGACAGGGCTCGTGGGCAGGCCCTGGTGCACCGAATCGCCTTGGGCGACGCCACGGCAGAAGCCGAGATCAGCGAACGGTACCGTGCCGGCCTCGTTGCGATGCTCCGAAGCCGTGTAGGCAACCTGGGCTCGGCCGAAGATCTATGCCAGGAAACCCTGCGCATCGCGATCGAGAACCTCCGAGCCGGTCGACTTCGCGATCCAACGAGCCTCGCGTCCTACCTGTGGGGCATCGCCGTGAACCTGGCAAGGCACGAGCGCCGGAGCTCGTGGCGGCGGCAGCCGCTTGATCCCGAAACCCGCGACCCAGGGAGCGGGCCAGAGGAGCGTCTCGTGGCCCGAGAGCGCGCACGTTTGGTCCGGTTCGTCCTCGACGCCCTGTCGCCCAGGGATCGTCAGGTCCTGACCGCCTTTTACCTCAAGGGCGACGAAAAGCGTGCGATCTGCGAGAGCCACGGCCTGTCGCCCTCTCAGTTCGACGTCATCAAGTTCCGCGCCTTGCGACGGTTCGAGGTCTTGTGGACGGCCCAATCAGCCTCTGACAGAAATGGGCCGGACAGGGCACAAATACCATGAGAACGATGGAGCACGTAACGGACGAAGACCTCGACCTCTATGTCGCCGGCCGGCTCTCGGAGGAGGCTGTGCGCGTGATCGAGGTCCATTACCTTGAATGCGCAGCGTGCCTCGATCGCGTGACGACGCTCCAGGACGTCGTTCAGGCCCTACGACCGGCCGCGCGCTTCGCCAGGCTGCGGGCGGCGACCCTCGGGGGCGCTCTTGCCGCAGGGGTCGCCATGTTTGCGATCGGGCTTTCATGGAGGGCAGGGGTCGAGCCCACGAGTCCATCGATGCCCGGTCCTTCGCCGGGCTCCTCACTTACCCAGGAAGCAAACCAGCCAGCAAAAGCCTCGTTACTTTTTGTCCTGCGAACTCCAGAGCGCGGCGCTTCGCTACCGGTCCTTCAGATCCCAAACGAGGTTGAGATCGTTGTTTTCTCCGTTGACGCACGTGAGATTGCTGGTTCCGGAACGACTGTGACAGCCTCACTAGTGGACGCGACCGGTCGGGAAATCGTGACTCTTCGCGATCTTCGATTGACCTCCCAAAACCGGGCGGTCGTCCCCGTCCCGGCCGCAGCGCTAACGCTCGGAGCGTACGTCATGCGCCTCGCTGTTTCGGGCGACGGCGACACTCTGAAGATTCCCCTTCAGATCGCTGCTTCGACGCCTCGCTGAACAACCCCCGTGGGACGGCGTCGTTCGGCCGGTGAAAGAACTGGCCTCCTGTGGGCACCATTGAATCAGGAGTCGGTCGGCGTAGTGCTTCTCCGGAGGTTCAATGGTCAACATGCCAAAGATGAGGCGTGCATGAAATACGAAATCATTTCCGCGATGGCGTTGGGCGCATGCCTTATCGCTGTTCCGACACAGGCAACTCCGGTCAGGATAGGAGGGCATCTCGTCTCCATTGAAGCCATGGAGCGAGCCAACCAGTGGCAGGATCCCGTTGGGGGTGTCTACGGCGAGAGGGTGCGGGCCGCAGAAGGGCAAGAGTTGCTTCTCGTGACCCTGGCAATCCAGGGCCCAGGATCTGTGAAGCTGGAAGGCTTCAAGGCGAAGGGCTTGGATGGGCAGGAACACCGCTGCGTCATCAAGACCATTGAAGAGTCGCGCCTCGACGCTGAGGGGAAACCGTCGACCGCCCAGCACACGTTCAAACGAACGCTGGCTTTCGTGGTCCCCAAAGGAGCAGCCATTGAGGCCATCCTCATTCAGGGAACATCTGTGCCCTTGCCCAAGACGGCCACGACGATCAAGCCCGGAGGGGCCGCCGAACAACCGAAACAAGAAGCGTCGGTCGTTCTTGCAGGCATCATCGACGGAGCTTCGCCGCAAGCGGCCAGCCCGACGCCCCCCGCGCCGCCGGGCCCAAGCGCTGCCGTTGAGATTCGATCGACAGCCTTGCTCGACGAAATGCCCGGCGTCGCCGGCGGCACTTGGCGGCCTATTGATCCCGAGCGGTTCGGGGCCGTCGTGATCCGCGTTCGTGTGGCGCGCGGAGCCGAATACAAGACATCGGACTTCACACTCGGTTACGCGCAGAGCTCTCGCAAGGTTCGCGCCGTGTGCGCCGGCGTGACGGCGAGAATTCCGGATGGCTGGGCCATCAACGAAAAGGGCATGGAGTGGAGCTTCTACCCAGGCGGTACGGGCACGCTGGATGGGCTCGGCCTGCTCTTCGTCGTGCCGAAGGATCTCGCGGAGGCGACGCTGTATCACAAGGGCGCGCCCGTCGGGGCGGCCTTCCCGATCAAGCGACAGTAGCGATCGTGATCGAAGTCAAACAGGCGCGGAATTTCTCGTACACAAAGAAGTCCATGATGAACGATACGATTCGACTTGCGTTCGTGTGTCTGCTCGTGGGCGATGAGGCGAGCGCCCAGCAGAAGAAGGCGAAGCCATACACCGAAGGACAGACATACGCTGTCGGCGATGTCGTGGCTCTGCCCGAAGGCAATGCGATAGCCGTCGAGATCGTCAAGCCAAAGGGACCGGCAGGCGAAGGCGGTTCGCTCAGCCTCAAGATCAAGATCTCCGGACCGCTTCAGGTGATCGCGTTTACCTTCGGCCAAGACAAGTCAACGATCACGCTCGGCGGCGGTGAGAACATCGTAGCGGCGACCGCGGCGTCCTTCGCGATGAACGAGGTAGCCGCCACTCCGTCAGGGCCACAGCTCGTCAGCAGGATGCGAACGGGGGCGGACGCCGGAACACTTGTACTCGACACCAATGAACACCCTCTCGTCGTTGAATTCCCGATCGGTCCAGAGTCCACGCGAGGGTCGATGCAACTGGAACTGAAAGAGTTCACCATTGGAAGGCAGAAGTATTCGCTCAAGTACACGCTGCCGCGCGCCAACGCTGTCAAGCCATGGCCCGACGACTCCGGCGCTGGCCCACAGAAAGTCGGCGAGCACCACGAGGTTCGGGTCGTCGGCGTCGAAATCGTGGACGAGTGGACCATGTTCCCCGGTATGAGTGGAGCGCCCACCGTGAAGGCGAAAGCGGGAGAAAGGCTTGTGGCAGTTGAGTTTGCGGCGAAGGATCTACGTACAGGAAAGGACGACACCAACAAGGGCTTCTCCGGTTTTGAAGTCGAGGACGCATCCGGGAAGATCTACAGGAGCCCTATCGGCTCCAGTGACGTACGGAGGATTCCTTTCGGGCTCGTCGACCCGACGACCCTTCGCGTGTTTCGGACCGGAGGCGTCGCTTTCGACATCGAGGCGATGAGCAAGAACCTGAGAGGCGGTAGTAAGTAGGAGTTGGTGCCGCCGAACAACCTGCACAGGACGCGTTCAGGATCCTGAAGGAGTTGAATGATCAGAAAAAGTTGGCCTCTACACGGGTAGTCAACTGAATCCTGGGCGATGTGCCCCTTTGAGGATTGAAGCGCCACCATGATCGGAATGAAGGAGAACAGCATGCGAATCCTCTCAAGAGCAGCGATTGCGCTGGCGTCAACGTCGCTCGTTCTGTGGGCTGGACTGAGCGCGGCGGCAGGGGTGACAACTCGTCACTCCGTCTCAGTCAAGGTGGGGACAGCCACGATCTCCGCGGTGGTGCTGACGAACACGCATTCGAGGTCGTACACCGATACGAGCCGCCCTCCGACCGCGCCGAACCGTTGCGATCTTGCCGCCAAGGACGTGGGTGTGGTGTGGAAGGTGGTAGTGGAAGGTGCGGAGATCTCGCCCAAGGAGATCAAGATCATCGACGAGGGTGGACAGGCCTTTCAGCAGCTCTGCTGGAGCAGTTCGGGAACCGTGCGCACTCTCGACAAGACGGGCAAACGAACCGGGGGAGGACCGCAGACCGAGTTTCTAGCAGCTGGCCCAGAGTCGCCGCGCCGTCTCACGCTCAGGGTGGGCGAGGCTTCAGCGGTGATCGATTTCGCAAAGTAACCAGGAGCCGGCGCCACGAGTCATGTGGGGGAACTGAAGATGTACATCCTGGCGATTGCTGTTTTGTCTGTGGTCGACCTCACGGCCATGGCCGCGGTGCTGGCGGTCGCGCTGAAGATCCGGGCTCTGAAAACAGCCACGTTCTGGCGAGGTTGCCTCGGCGGGCTGGCGGCTATGCCGATCGAAGTCGTGCGCATCCTCTTCGGAGTCTGGCTGGTGCAGAAGCTGGGTGTAAAAGGCGATGACCTGCTGTTGCTGCTCGTGAACATGAGAATGTTCA
>JANLWV010000106.1:0-10286 GCA_031364765.1 Vicinamibacteria bacterium | reverse complement strand
GTTGTCCATGTCGCCGACGTAGAGGTTGACCTTTCCCTCGAGTTTCTTGCCGAGGCCCTTCTCCCAGTCCCGCTTCATGATGTGGGTGAGGTCGTAGTTCTCGCGCCAAGACGCCGCCACCTCTTTGTCGATTCTGCCGGTGGCGCGATCCCAGATCGGTTTCGGATAGCCGTCATTGCCTACCGGCGAATAGGTCGCGGTCCAGATGTCCCACTGACCACCGGATCGGCCCTTTGAACCAAGGACGGTCTCCAGACGGTTCATCTGCTCCACGGTGGCGGAGATGTGGCCGAGATAGTTGCGAAAGCCCGGCCTCGGGACCACTTTCCACGGACCCTTCGCCGCGTACGCGTTCTCGTCGTCGTAGATGTTGATCGAGGTGAAAGCGCGGAAGTCGATGGGGTCGGGGCAGGCGGCGTAGCAACCGTTATAAAAGTCCGGGTAGAAAACCTGGGCGGCGAGCGCCTCCCAGCCGCCGGTCGAACCGCCATACATGAAACGCGACCAGGGCGTTCCGAGGCCGCGGAACATTTTCTCGATGTGGGGAATCAGCTCCTCGTTGATCGCATCGCCATACGGACCCTGGTTCGGGGTGTTCACGGCATACGAGTCGTCGTAGTAGGGCGTCGGGTGCTGGATCTCGATGATCAGCATCCGTGGATACTCAGGCCCCGTCCAGTCCTTGTAGAACTGATACGCCAGCTCCTGCTGAATCCGGTTATAGCCCGCGAGCTGAAACCGCGTTGAGTAGTCGGGCTTGAGATCCGGATCGGGCGGGGTTTCCCGGAAACCGCCAAACGTGTAGGGGAAGTGCCCGTGGTAGATAACGAGAGGGTAGCGGGCCAATGGATGCGAATCGAAACCCTCGGGCAAAAGGATGTTCGCGCCGAGGTGCATGTCGCGCCCCCAGAACTTCGACAGCTTCTCGCTCCTGATCCGGATGTGCCTGATGTACTTCGTGTCCGCCGGTCGTGGTATTTCCGGGATCACCTTGTCCAGGGCGATCGAGAGAAGGCCGCCCTGGGCGGGGTCGATCGTGACCTTGCGCGGCGTCGAGTAGATGTTGCCTGGAGCCTGGCTCCACTGCTGCCCCTCGCCGCGGTCCAGGGGGAGCTTGACGGTGTGGCCGTCGGACCGTTTGAACGTCTCGTACTTGTGGAGCAGCGCCTGAACGTTGTACGTCCCTTTTGGAACGTGCTTCAGGGAATCGACGGGATAGCCGAGGACCTCGCTACCGAAGGTCGCTTTCTGGCCCGGCTTCCAGTCGAGGACGTCGACGCCAAACACTTGCTGAGAGTTGAGCGACGTGTCGGAAATCTGGAACCGCGGTTCGGCGGTGTCGTCCTTGGACAGAAGCAGCAGGACGCGACCGTCGAAGGGGCCCGCGCCCAGGCTCGCGGGGTAGGTGATCTCGGCACGAAACTCGGCGGCCCGACGCTCCCGCGCGGCGCCCAGGGACAGGAGGGCGACCGCGGTCAGGGACAGGGGTGCTAGCAGAACGCGGGCATGTGTGAACAATCGTGGCATCGATGGCCTCCCAGGTCTCGGAGTGAGACCGTCGCGTGAGTTTAGTCGGCATGCGACGGCCGCTCAGACCATCCTCAATGGAATCGCGGTGCGCGTGAACTTCGCCGGGCTGTTCTCGAGCTTCAGCACGCCGCGCGGGCAAACCTGCGCGCACATGCCGCAGCCAACGCACGACGACCGCGTGAAGGACTGATTTGCCATCGCATACTGCCGCACGTCGATCCCCATCTCGCAGTAGGTCGAGCAGTTCCCGCATGAGATGCACATGTCCTTCTTCACCGTGATCCGGAACCGGCCCATTTTCTGAATGAGGCCCAGCATCGCGGCCATCGGGCAGCCGAACCGGCACCACACGCGGGTTCCCATGAGCGGGTAGAGGCCGACCCCGATCACTCCGCTGAACATGGCTCCGATGGCGAAGCCGTACCCATCCTGCACCCGGAACGCGAACTGCGCGAAGGTCGGATGGTTCTCTCCGAGGGCCCAGTTCGCCCAGACGATTCCGGTGGTGACGACGCTCAGGACGAGCACGCTGTATATGGAGACGCGCTCGACCTGCCAGGCCCGTTTCGACTTGTCCGAGAGGTGCCGAAACGGCTCGCCCGCGGTGTTGGCGAGGCCGCCGCATCCGCAGATCCACGAACAGTAGAACCGCTTGCCGAAGTGATACGCGAGGATCGGAAAAGCGACGAGCGAGCCGATGAAGCTCCACGCGATCATCAGGAACGGCTGCTCCAGGATGTAGCCCGGGTAGAAGTACTCGATCTTGAGCGGCCAGAAGTAGCTGAAATAAAACTCGTGGTTCCAAAACACGCGGAGCACGGTCGGCAGAGCGAACGCCAGGACCACCTGCACAAGCACCACGACAATCGTCCGTACGCGCTGATAGGGGCTGTTGCCGTGTCGCTTCAGCATGTAAGCGCCGCCCAACACCATCGCGATTGAATACACGAGACCGTAGAGCACCCACTTGGACGAGAGGCCGACGTTCTGCGCCACCGTCTCGAACACATCGATGGTGATGCCGACCTTCGGCATCGGTCCGAAGTAGAGCAGCAGGTACGAGACGACGAGCAACGCGGAAAGCGCCCAGGCCGGGGCCTGCCGGGTGCGCGTTGGCTGGTGATAGGTGTCGAGCAGTCCGGCCTGCATCCCTAGACTCCCTCCAGAACGCGGGCGTCCTTGCGGACTTCGAACCGTGGCGAAAACTCTTCGTCGAACTGTGCTTCCCCCAGGTGGGCGAGGACGTAGTCGAGCGTCCGGCTCTCGGCGATCCACCGGAGGAGCGGTTCGTGATCAAAGCGCGATCCAAGGAAGTTGAAGCCCACCACGCGGCCTCCGCGAGACACAACCCGCTGAGAAACGCAGGTTTCAGGCGTGGCCTGGAACCAGGTTCTGAAGTCGGCCGGCAGCGTGGCCGGTGAGCCGTCCATGTTGACGGGGGCTGGCACATCGCCCGCCGTGGTCCATTCGAGGTCGAAGAACTTCGCCGAGTTGTACCAGGGGCCACGCCGGTAGGCCGCGGTTTCGCCCAGCATGGATTGAGCGACGACGCGTCCCTGCTCGCGGGCGGTGTACCAGAGCTGCTCGGGCCTCCGCGAACCGTCGGCCCAGGTGACGTTGGCGCAGTCGCCGGCCGCGAAAATATTCGGATCGCTCGTCCGCAGCGCGTCATCGACCTCGATGGCGCCCGAGGGCGCTCGCGGTATAGGGCTGTCCTTCAACCAGCCGGTGTTCGGGACTACGCCGATGGCGACGACCGCAAGACCCGCCTGGAGGACCGAGCCATCGTCGAGACGCACTCCGGTGAGATCTCCGGACGGGGATCGTTCCAGCGCCGCAACTCCCTGTTTCAGCCGAACATCGATCCCCTGCCGTCGCAGGTGGGCCGCCACCAAAGCGGATTCGTTCGAGTCGAGGGCGAGCGGAAAGTACCAGTCCTCGCGGATCACGAAGGTGACGTGGAGACCCCGGTGGTGAAGAATCTCCGCCACTTCGATGCCGATCAGGCCGCCGCCAATCACCACCGCCCGCTGGCCCTTTTTCGCCTCCCGATCGAGGCCTTCGTGATCGCCCAGCGTGACGTAAGAATGAACTCCAGGGCCCTCCGAACCCGGCCAGGGCGCACGGCGTGCGATGGAACCCGCGGCAATCAGAAGCTTGTCGTAAGCGAGATTGTCCCTTCCGCTCAGCAGGAGCCTGCGGGCCCCAGGATCCACGCCTACGCTCGCCGCCCGAACCCGGTCGAACCGCATGCGGTCATAAAACCCGCGATCCTGCGGTTCGGTGTCCTGCAAGCTCAGCTGGCCGGCGAAGACGTACATGAGGGCGGGTCTCGAAAAAAAGTGATCGGACTCGGCCGACACGATGGTGATCCGAGCCGACGGTGCGTTCCGCCGCAATGCCATGGCCGCCTCGATTCCAGCCACGCCGTTTCCGAGGATGACGTAGTGCACCGTGCGCCTTCAGATGCGGAGAGCGGCCGAACAGTTTCGGGAAGACGGGTCTCCGAGCCACATGACTTCGGCGAGTCTAAGTGCCCCGGTCCACCAGGCTCGAGTCTCCCTATCCGCGGGCCAGACCTCGCGACTTCGTGAGCCAAAGGGCAGCGAGAGTCAGGCCAAGGACCAGACCCGAGACAATCCCGCCCACGAGCGACAAGCCATCGCCAAGAGTGTGCGGGTTCACGATTTTCAGGGTCTCCGCCATCCAGGGAAACGTCGAGTCCTTTCGATAGGCTTTCGTGGCCTCAAGGGCGGCCAGGGTCGCGACTGCGGCGGCCGCCGAAATCGAACCAAAGACCGCGGTCCAGCGCATCAACGCCCCGCCGTCTATCAAGGGAGCAAGCTCGCCGTCGGGAACCGCGAACCTCAATTCACGCTGGTTCCAAGGCACGAAGCGCGACAGCATCACCATCCCGGGGACAGCCATCACCACGGTCAGCAGAAAGAAGTTCGTCCAGCCGAGAGTGTCGGCGAGAAGCCCCGACGGCGGGCCGGCGAAAATCCGCGGCAAAGCGAAGAGGCTCGAGAGAAGGGCGAATTGGGTCACCGAGAAACGCTTCTCGGTGAGGCGCAACAACAGGACTCCCAAGGCCCCGGTGCCAAGACCGCTAGCGATGTATTCGAAGATCGTCGCGGCATAGAGGATCCATGAGACGGGGCCCGACTCGGAAACCCAGGCGTAGCCAACGTTGGACAAGGCCTGTAGGAATCCGGTTATCCAAAGCGCTCGTCCGAGACCCATCGACGCAGTCAGAAACCCGCCCATGAACGCGCCGATCGTGATCCCAACGGAGCCGATAAGCGACGAGACAATGCCGACATCCCAGAGGTCGAAGCCAATCTCGCGAAAGAAGGGCCGCTGGAGAGACTGAGCGAACGCGTCGGCGAGTTTGAAGAGGACGACGAAGGCCAGAATCTCGATCGCGCGTGGCCGGGTCAGCAGGCCAAGGAAGGGTTCCCATACCGCGTCTCGAAGGGACACGGGTGCGATCTGCTTCACTTCCGGCTCGTCCGCCCAGAGGGTGATCAGCAGGCAAGGCACATAGCAGATGGCGAGAAGCGCGTTGACCGCGGTCCAACCGAACGTGCCCGCAAGGGAGATGGCCAGTCCTCCCGAGAGAGTCATGGCCACCCGATACGTGGCCGCGCGCCCGCTCACCGCGAGCCCGTGCTCTTCCTCGCGCAGCACCTCGACGGTGTAGGCATCGATGGCGATGTCTTGGGTGGCCGAGATGATGGCGATCGCGAAGCACAACGAGGCGACCACACCGAACCGCTCCGGATGATCCGAGACGAACGTCAAGGCAAGCCCGGCAATGAAAAGCCCGATCTGCGAAACGAGAATGTAGCCGCGCCGCCTTCCGAGAAACGGCAGGGGATAACGGTCCATGAGCGGCGACCAGAGGAACTTGAAGCTCCACGGCGCCTGGAAAAGGGTCAGCAGGCCGATGACCCGGATGTCGACGCCAATGTCCTTCAGCCATACCGGGATGGCGGTCCAAACCAGACCCAGGGGCAGGCCGGACGAGAAGCTGAGCAGCGCCACGACGCCGAGCCGCTTCGAGCGGACCGCGACCTTCAAGCTCTCCCAGGTGCTCAGCCGCTCAGCCATAGGGCGCGAGGATAGCCGCGGGCTCGGTGGCTTTACAGCGCGTATCGGACAATCTTCTGATGCAGGGCCTGCCTCGAGATGCCCAGCAGCTGCGCGGCTTCAGCGCGCGCTGCACACCGGGACAGAACCGATTTCAGAAACGTGCGCTCGAAGCCGTTGAGAGCCTCATGGAGCGATATCCTCGATTGCGTTTCCGCTTCGCCTCGGGCGGTTGGCTGCGCGGATTGGGTTGCGGTGATTTTCGGGCTTCTCCACTCGATGAGGCGCGAATCTGAGAGCACGACCGCGCGTCGCATCTCCTGTTCCAGCTCGCGGACGTTGCCCGGCCATGGATAGGCCAGCAGATCGGCCTCGGACTGTGGCGACAGTCGCGCCTCTTTCGAACTGGCCACCGCGACAAAATGCCGGGCCAGATGCGTGATGTCCGAGGAGCGATCACGCAAGGGGGGAACGGTCAGACAGAGGCCCTGAAGGCGATAGAGCAGGTCGATTCGAAAGCGACCTGAATTCACGAGGTCCTCGAGCCTTTGATTCGCCGCGACCACGATCCTGATATCGGCTCGTCTCTCGTGATTCTCGCCGACTCTCCGGTACGTCCCGTCCTGCACGACGCGAAGGAGCCGAGCCTGAGAGCGAGGCGAGAGCTCGGCTACCTCGTCAATGAAGAGGGTGCCTCCTTTGGCCTCGTCCATAAGCCCGAGGCGGTCCGTCTGCGCTCCGGTGAACGATCCACGGACGTGGCCGAAGAGCTCACTCTCGAAGAGTTCGTCCGAGAGAACAGCGGCGTTGATGGCGACGAACTTGCGGCCTGACCGGAATGAGAGATCGTGGATCGCCCGCGCGATCTTCTCCTTGCCGGTGCCCGTCTCTCCGTAGATGGAAACCGGAAGATCGGAAGGGGCCGCCTTTCGAACCAGATCACTCAGACGACGGACAGGCTCCGACGAGCCCACGAGGCCGGGCAGAAACTCTTCACCCGGGTCCGCTTCGTCTTCCTCTTCGGTTAGGAGGCCGGCCGGATTGAGTTCGGTGTTCGAGGCGGACGGCGAGCTCGGTTCCACGCCGAAGATCTCGCGCAGATCCGATTGGACGATGGCCAGGATCCGGCGATCCCCAAACGATTCGATCAGCCTTAGGTTGTGCTTGACCGCATCGCTTTGAGGCGAGGCTCCATTCGCGAGCGCGACCCCGAGGTGCGCCACCGAGCGCAGGGGCGGGTAGAGGCTTCCGTTTCGGGCGGCACGATCGAATGGCGCGCTTGCGCACGAGCGGTCTTTTCTGAGGAGGACGCGACCCAGGGCGAGGTCCGCGAGTCCCTCCGCCACCGGACCGGCGCCTCGGATCGACCCTGCGACCTTCGCTTCGCGGAAGGCGAGAGCCATGTTGGAGACTGAGAGTGCCGCGAGCGACCGGCGAACATGGGCGCGCGCCAGACCTCCAGGGTCCTGCGCGTGGCGAAAGAAGGACAGCGCCGCGGTGGCCCGTTCCAGGGCGCCCTCGGGATTTCTTCCGGCCAATTGCGCGTCGGCGAGAAGAAGGTCGATCTCGGCCCGACCCTTGGTAGTGCCGAAGCCTCGCCGCGCCACATCCGCCGCCTTTTCGATTGCGGGAAGCGCCGCATTGGGATCTCCTTGGGCCAGGCCCAGAAGTCCGGCGCCACGACCCGCGCTGAGGTGCTCGTGGGGCGAGCAGGTGCGCGCAAACAGGCGGCCGGACTGAGAGGCGTTCTTCGCGGCCTCCGTCCAGTCTCCCGAATGCGCCATCAGGTCGGCACGATCGGAGAGAACGGCGGCCAGAGCGGAGGAATCGCGAAGACCATTCGAAAGTCGCTGGGCACGATCCAGATCGCCGCGGGCGCCCATCGCGTCACCGGTTTCCCTTGCCGCGCGAGCCCTCAGCAATAGCGCCTCGACGAGCTTCCCACGCTGCCGTTGCGAAACCGCGCGGGCGCAGGCGTCGCTGGCCGCTTGCATGGCCTCTCCCAGCCGACCGGAGTGAAGCGCCCCTTGCGCCCGAAAGAGACAGAGATCGACGCTCGATGAATCGAGGGAAGCGAACTGCCCTTCCACCAGCGCCTGGGCCTCTCGAAATCGGCCGAGGCCGAGGAGGGCTCGGATCCTTGAACCCTCGACCGCGCGCGTGAACCCAGCACCCGGATCAAGGCCCTTTAGCGCTTCGCCGGCCCACCCAAGTGCCGCCGCAAATCGACAAAGACCCAGGGCGATCTCGGCGCGAAGGGCCAGAAATAATCTCCCCTGTCGGGCCAGAAGACCGCCCTTCTGGGCCTGGGCGAGGCGATCCGCTTCGACGTGGCGGCCGCGCGCCATCAGAGAGCGAAGCGAGCAGAGGACCGGATCGCCCGCTTGAGGAGAGTCGAGGGATAGCAGCATGGTTCTTTCTGGACCTTTCTTCGGTTGAAGGGATGGTCACGTTTATGAGGCACAATTCATTAATTGCCCTGTGACGCTTCTCCAAGCGTCACAGGGAGGAGCCGGCCACGGTAAGGTGCCTCCCGGAATGACGCCAAGGAACGCCCACGCTTCATGATTGTCGCCATCGATGTCACCACCCTAAGGGGCCGCATCTCAGGTGTCGGGTACTACACCGCGCGCATCGTGGAGCATCTGGCGCAGTCCGTCGGTAGCGACGTCTCCGAGCTTTTTTTGCTCTCCAATGGTCCGGTCAACCGCACCCTTCCCCCCTCCGCGCGACTGATCACGGGTTTCCGGTTCCCCATCCGGTCGGTGTGGATGCAGTTCCTCCTGCCGATCCTGTTACGCAGGCTTCGACCCGATGTGGTTCATTACACGAACTACCTCGCCCCCGCGGTTTTGGCCGGTCCTTACGTGGTTTCCGTCCACGACATGAGCCTGACCCGAACTCCCGAATACCACACGATCAAAAAGAGGCTGCTCACTGCGAGTCTGGTGCCGAGGGTGGCTCGCCGCGCCCGCCTGGTTTTGACCCCTTCCGAAGCGACGAGCCGAGATGTCGTGACGGATCTCGGCATTCCGGAGGATCGCGTGATCGTTATCCCCTACGCGGCCGCCGAGATTTTTCAGCCGGTGGCGAAACCTCCGGAGTTTCCCGGGCTCGATCGGCCTTACTTCCTTTTTGTCGGGACGATCGAGCCGCGCAAGAACCTGGTCCGGCTGATCGATGCGTTTGCGGCATTCGCACGGGAGACTCCCGGCGTGAACCTGGTCCTGGCCGGACAACGAGGCTGGAAGTGCGAGGAGATCTACGCCCGCGCAGCACGGTCCGATGTGGCCACCCGGACCGTCATTCTCGATTACGTGCGCGAGGACTCCCTTCCCTCGCTCTATTCGCATGCGCTCGCCTGCGTGTACCCGAGCCTGTTCGAAGGCTTCGGCTTCCCGGTGGTGGAAGCGATGGCCTGCGGGACCCCGGTCCTGACCTCGAACACCACGTCTTGCGCCGAGATCGGTCAAGGTGCGGCTCTCCTCGTCGATCCCCTAGACGTGAACGCCATTTCCACCGGTCTGCTCTCCCTCGCGCGGAGCGGGGAGTTACGTGAAGACCTGCGAGCCAGGGGTCTGATGCGCGCCGCCTCTTTTTCGTGGGCCGAGACCGGACGCCGAACGGTCTCGGCGTACCGGAGAGCCCTGGACTGTTAGATTCCCCGCTCGATGCGCGTCCTCACAGCGGGTGAATCTCACGGACCGGCGGTGCTCTGTCTGGTGGAGGGTCTTCCGGCCGGACTCGAGGTGCTTAAGGACCGAATCAACGCGGAGCTTTTAAGGCGCCAGCGCGGGTATGGCCGGGGCGGGCGGATGAAGATCGAGCAGGACGAGGTCGAGATCCTGTCGGGAATCCGGCACGGCTTCACCCTGGGTTCGCCGGTGACCCTGGTTGTCCGCAACAAGGATCACGCAAACTGGGCCGACGTGATGTCGCCCGAGGCGCTAAAGGAGGCGGATCGAGCCCAAGCGGTCTCAAAGCGGGAACGCACGTCGCCGCGGCCCGGGCATGCGGATCTCGCGGGCGCGCTGAAGTACCTGACCAAGGATCTGCGCAACATCATCGAGCGGTCGAGCGCCAGGGATACCGCGGCCCGCGTGGCTGCCGGGATGCTGGTCCAGTCCGTTCTGGACGTGTTTGGGGTTGAGGTTCGATCGCACGTGGCGCGCATCGAGGGGGTGGCGCTCGAACGCGAGACCTCCTTCGACGAGATGGGCACGGCGTCAAGCTCCGACGTCGGCTGCGTGGATGAGGCGGTGGCTCAGAAGATGCGCGAAGCCATCGACGTGGCGAAGAAGGATGGCGACACCGTCGGAGGGGAGATCGAGATTTCGGTCAAGGGGCTGCCGCCTGGGATCGGCAGTTTCGCCCAATGGACGCTGCGACTCGATGGCCTGCTCGCCCAGGCGCTCATGTCGGTGCCCTCGGTCAAGGCCGTGGCGCTGGGCAGAGGCTTCGATGCGGGCCAAAGGCGTGGCAGCGCGTTCCACGACAAAATTTGTTTTGCGCCCTCCTTTGGATTTACGCGCCCGTCGAACAACGCCGGGGGGATTGAGGGCGGGGTTTCCAACGGCGAAGAAATTCGGGTTCGCGCCATCGTCAAACCGATTCCCACCCTGATGAAACGCCTGCCGTCGGTGGATCTCAAAACCCTCGAACCC
>JANLWV010000094.1:0-5941 GCA_031364765.1 Vicinamibacteria bacterium | reverse complement strand
CGGCCTTTCCGATCCGAAGAAGCCGATCGGTTCGTTCCTCTTTATGGGTCCCACCGGCGTGGGCAAGACCGAGCTGGCGCGGTCGCTGGCCGACTTCCTCTTCGACGATGAGAAGGCGATGGTCCGCATCGACATGTCGGAGTACATGGAGAAGCACGCCGTGTCGCGTCTGGTCGGCGCTCCTCCCGGCTACGTCGGTTACGACGAGGGTGGTCAGTTGACGGAGACCATCCGCCGCCGACCCTACGCGGTCATCCTCTTCGACGAGATCGAGAAGGCTCATCCCGACGTCTTCAACATCCTGCTGCAGGTGCTCGACGAAGGGCGGCTCACCGACGGCAAGGGCCGGACCGTGGACTTCAAGAACACCGTACTCATCATGACCAGCAACGTCGCGTCCGACCTGATTCAGGAATCCGCGGAACGGGACATCCCCGAGATCAAGGGGCGGCTCATGGACGCTCTTCGAAAGACGTTCCGTCCCGAGTTCCTGAACCGGATCGATGAGATCGTCACGTTCGGAGCGCTCGGCGAAGACCAGATCCGAAAAATCGTTGAGATCCAGTTCCAGGATCTGAAGAAGAGAGTCGCGGAGAAAAAGATCGAGATCACGCTGTCACCGGAGGCCGCGACGCTCCTGGCCCGCGTGGGCTACGATCCGGTTTTTGGCGCCCGGCCGCTCAAGCGGGCCATCCAGAGAATGGTCGAGAATCCGCTGGCCCTTCAGATCCTCGCCGGTCACTTCCGCGAAGGTGACAAGCTGACCATCGAGCCGACGAAAGACGGCGATCTCGCGTTCCGACAGGCCGAGAGGAAGTCGCAGGCCGCTTGACGTCTACCAGTCGCTCGCCGGGCCTTTGAGAATCTTTCCCGGCCGGGCGGCGGTCATGGCCCTGCCGTCGAAGACGACCTCGCCGCTCACCAGGACGAACTTCACGCCCACCGCGTATTGATGCGGGCTCTCGAAAGTCGCGCGATCGCCGATTTCCTTTTCGTCGAAGAGCACGAGGTCGGCCTTCATGCCCGGCCGGACCAGGCCGCGATCGAATAGACCCAGCCTCTGGGCGGGGAAGGACGTCATCTTGCGGACCGCGTCCTGGAGCGTCATGACCTTGAGCTCACGGGCATACCGGCCGAGAACGCGGACGAACGTCCCATAGCCGCGCGGGTGTGGCGCGGCTGTGCCGAAGCGGATGACCTCGCCGTCGGAGCCCACCATCGAGTTCGGATCGCGCAGAATGCGGACGAGATCCTCCTCGTTGATGGCGTGAAAGATCGCCGATGCGCCTCCCTTCTCGATGATGTCGAGGGCGGTGTCGGCGGCATTCTCGATGGTGACCTCAATGCCGCGCGCGGCCGTGATCTGGGCCAGGTTTTTTCCGGCGAGAGTGGAATCGAAGCCGGCCGAGGCGATCTGAATGTTCTTCGGATCCCCGCCGCCGCGATCGAACTTGATGTTGTTGACGATGACGGCCTTGATCCTCGCTCGCGTCTCCGGGTCCTTGAGCCGTTTGAGCAGCGCGTCCCGCCCGCCGTCCTGTGACCACGATGGAAGCAGAGCGTTGATGCCGGTCGACGACGCGGTGTAGGGATACTGATCGATCGTGGCATCGACGCCTCGCGCGCGGGCCGCGGCCACGAGAGCCAGGGTCTCGGTCGAAGCGCCCCAGTTGCCTTTGCCGATGATCTTGTGATGCGTGACCTGGGTGGGCAGAAGCCCGTTTTCACCGATAGCGATGGTCTCGTTGACGCTCTTGACGACATCCGCGGCTTCGTTCCGCATGTGAGAGATGTGAATACCGCCCATCTCGCCCGCGACCTTGGCGAGTGCTACCACTTCTTCGGTGGGCGTGAACGTCCCGGGGACGTAGAAGAGTCCGGTCGACAGGCCGAACGCTCCGTCGCGCATGCCCTGGCGCACGATCTCCAGCATCCGCGTCATTTCCTCGGGCGTCGCATTGCGGTCGTTCGGCCCGATCACGCTCTCGCGGATGGAGCCCTGGCCGATGAAGGCGCCGAAATTGACCGACGTCCTCACCTTTGCGACCTGTTCGAGATACGGGCGCAACGGCACCGGCGAGCCGCCGTCCGGACCCTCAATGAGCGTGGTGACGCCCTGTCGGACGTAGTTCTCCGCGGTGGGGATGTCGAGGATGGCGCGCCGGGCGTGGGTGTGAATGTCGATGAAGCCGGGGGAGAGAGCCAGGCCTCGTCCGTCGATCGTGTGTTTCGCGGCGAGAGAACGATGTCCCACATCAATGAGGGCGATGGTGTCGCCGCGCAGGTAGACATCGCCGCGATACCACGGGTTACCCGAACCATCGATGATGCGGGCGCCGGTGATGGCCAAGTCGAAGGCGGGCGTCTGGACCTGTGACCGGGCCGCCGCTCCGGCGCCGAAGGCGACGATCGCAGTCAGACTCGCGTAGAGAGTTCTCTTCATGGCCACGGGCGTCATTCTCCAACTAGGGGTGCGGGTCGCAACCCTCCTTCAGGCGAGGTGCCCGCATCCTAAGTTCAGCAGTTCACGCCGGTCAAAGCTGTTCTCGGCCGATGCGTCGATCGAAACTGCGGCTGCGCCCGCTGCCCCCCCCGGTTTCGTAAGCTAAGTGGTCATGCTCTCCACCAGGTCGTTCGCCATTCTCTTTATTGTCACGATGTCCGTCGAGCCGGCGCTCGCCGAGATGCCCCAGGCGGAAAAATCGACCGAAGGCCGGCTGACCATGATCGCCACCAGGACCGGGACCGAGGTGAAACTCGATGGCATCCTCGACGACGAGGTTTGGAAGATCGCACGATCTGTCTCCGGGTTCCTTCAGACCGAGCCCAAGGAGGGCGTCGCCGCTTCAGAAGACACCGAGGTTCACGTCGCCTTCGACGGAGACAGCCTCTACATCGCGGCCTATTGTCACGACCGCGAACCCGACAAGATGATCGTGGCCGCTTTGCGCAAGGACTTCAAGGAAGACGAGCAGGACTCCTTCGGCGTCGCCCTCGACACGTTCAAGGACCGCCGCAACGGTTACATCTTCTACACGAATCCGGAAGGGGCCAAGGCCGACCAGCAGTTTGCCAACGAGGGGCGGGAGGTGAATGCGAGCTGGGACGCGGTGTGGTGGGTGGCGACGCGCCGAGTGGCGGACGGGTGGATCGCGGAGATCCGGATACCGTTCAAAGCGCTGCGGTTTGAACCGTCGGAGCGGGCGACCTGGGGGATCAACTTCTCCCGGAGGATCCGCCGCAAGAACGAACTCACTTACTGGTCCCTCATACCGCGTGCCTACACCTTCGCCCGCATGTCCCTCGGCGGCGATCTCATCGGGCTGGACGCGGGCACTCCCGGTCGCGACCTGCGCCTCAAGCCCTACGTCGCGGGAGGTACCGTGCGCCCGACCGGCGGCACGTTCGACCGGAGCGGAGACATCGGAGCGGACTTCAAGGGCGCCCTCACGTCCTCGCTCACTCTCGACGCCACGGTCAACCCTGACTTCGCCCAGGCCGAGGCGGACGAACAGCAGGTGAACCTGACCCAGTTTTCCCAGTTCTTTCCCGAGAAGCGCGATTTCTTTCTCGAGAACTCAGGTGTTTTCTACGTGGGCGACGCCGGCCGAAACAACCGCGTCAATCCCACACCCACACCGGACGAGGATCTCCTGCCGTTCTTCTCTAGGAGCATTGGGCTCGCTCCCGATGGCACGCCCATTCCTATCACCGCGGGCGCCCGCCTGACCGGCCGGCTCGGCGGATTCACGGTGGGCGGCCTGTTCGCGCATACCAAAGCCGCGTCGAAGCAGCCTGCGAACCTCTGGGGCGTTCTCCGTCTCCGCCGCAACATCCTGAAGAACTCGGATATCGGAGCGATCTTCATGACGCGCGATGCGACCAGCCGGGATAACGACTACAACCGCGTCTATGGTCTCGATGCGACCATCCGGTTTCCCGGCAACATCGATTGGAGCACCTATGGCCTCAGTAGCCAGAGCCCGAGACGTCAGGGCGGCCAGTCAGCGTTTCGAACCTCCCTGAATCGCGAAGGCAACTTCCTTCATGCCAAGGGCGGGATCATGCACATCGATCCCCAGTTCAACGACGAGTTGGGGTATCTGAGGCGGGTGGGAATCCGCAAGACCTTCACGGACATCGGTGTGAGGCCCCGCCCCCAAGCCCTCAAAAAGCTGGGGGTGCGCGAACTGCATCCGCATATCGTCTGGAACTACTTCAACGATCTGGATGGAAAATTCCTGGCCAAGAGAATGCACAGCGGCTTCTCCGTGTTTCTGAACAACGGCGGCTTCTTCGAGTACTCGGCGAACCCCCAGGCCGACACTCTCGCCCGGCCCTTCAAGATTCACCGGAACTTCGCGGCGATTCCGGCGGGGTTCTACGACTGGCATGTTCATCAGTTCAAGCTGAACTCGGATCCCTCTCGTAAGGTGTCCTTGAATCTGGACGTGGGCAAGGGCGGCTTGTGGAACGGCCGGCAGTTCAGCGTCTCTCCACAACTGCGCTTCCGGCCGAGCTATCGCTTCTTCGTTTCTGCCGGACTCTCGCGCACCAAGGTCGATCTCGATCCGCTGAACGCGCACTTCGTTCAGAACCTCCTCACCGTGCGCACCAACTACTCGTTCAGCCGGAATATGTTCCTCGACGCCCTGATCCAGTACGACTACGATCAGAAACTGCGGAGCACCAACATCCGCTTCAACTTCATTCACCGTCCGTTGTCCGACCTGTACATCGTCTACAACGAGCAGTCGTTCGACACTCCCGAAGCTCCGGCCTCGGGTCGGAGCCTCGTCGTGAAGTTCACCCGGATGGTGAGTTTCTAGTTAGGCCTGGGTAATCTGTTTCGCGAACGTCTCGGGGTCGATGTTCGCTCCGCACACCACGACACCGACATTCTTACCTTCGAGTCGGGCGCGCAGCGGATGCATCAAGGCGGCAAGCGCCGCCGCTCCCGCGGGCTCGACCGCGAGTTTCGCCGTCCGAAAGAGGAGCCGCATCGCCTCCCGGATCTGATCGTCGTTGACCAGAACGACCTCATCGACGAATCGGCGGTTGAGCGCGTAGGAGTACGGTTCGCACCGCGGCGCGCCGAGCGAATCGGCGATGGTTCGCACGGCTTCGATCGCCTGGGGCGACCCGGCCTTGAAGCTGCGACTCAGACTGTCCGCCCCCTCGGGCTCGACCACATAGACCGCGGTCGTCGGGCTCATTTGCTTCACCGCGCAGGCAACACCCGCGCTCAGACCGCCACCTCCCGCCGCGACGATCACGGCATCGAGCGAGGCCGAGACGGCTCGGACCTGATCGATGAACTCCAGGCCCACCGACGCCGTGCCCAGCGCGGTCTTCGGACCCTCAAAAGGATGGACGAACGTCCGGCCTTCGGTGGCTTCGATCTCCTTCACGCGTGCGAACGCCTCGTGAACGTTGTCGACAAGCTCGATGGTGGCGCCAAGTTCGCGGCACACCTGTACCCGGAAGGCGTTCGCGTTCTTCGGCATCACCACCTTCGCGGTGGTCCCGAGCCTCTTGGCCGAGTAGCCGAGTGAGATGGCGTGGTTGCCGGCCGAAACCCCGGTGACGCCGCGTGAAAGTGCGACGGCATCGAGGTCGAGCATCACGGAGAGCGCGCCCCGAGGTTTGAAGCTGCCGGTCCGCTGAAACAGTTCCTCCTTCAACCACACCTGGGTCGAGGCGCCGACCGCCGCCGCAAGCGCGTCGTCAACCAGGAGGCGAATCGGAGTCGTGATGACGAGATCGTGAAGCCGCTCCCGGTTGGCGCGGATCGCTTCGATGGAAGGGACTTCGACTTGGGGTGTGTCCACGGTGGCGCCTCGGGTCCGATCAGAGCCAGATTGGTTGATCGCAGCCTATCGCAGCCACCCCATCGTCATTGCGGCTGTGGACGGACTACGTCCGCGACGGTTTGGGAGAA
>JANLWV010000091.1:0-15000 GCA_031364765.1 Vicinamibacteria bacterium | reverse complement strand
AACGAGGTGAACATCGCGCCGACGCTCGCACCCATCGGCAACAAGACGGTGGACGAGCAGACGCTGCTGACCTTCACCGCCACGGCCACGGATGTCGACATACCCGCCAATGGCCTCTCCTTCAGTCTCGTGGGCGCTCCTGCTGGAGCCAGCATCGACGCCACCACCGGCGTCTTCACGTGGACGCCCACTGACGGTCCCCTGGTCCAGACCATCACCGTCCGCGTCACCGATTCCGCCGGGGACTACGACCAGGAGACGATCACGGTCACCGTGAATAACGTGGCTCCCAGTGTCGACGCCGGTGTCGGCGGCAACATCAGCGAGGGCGGCACCTTCAGCAGCTCCGGTTCCTTCACCGACCCCGGTGCCGATACCTGGGCAGCTACCGTGAACTACGGCGACGGCTCGGGCGCGCAGCCGCTGGCCCTCAACGCCGGCAAGACGTTCAGCCTCAGCCACCGCTACCTGCAGGACGGCGTCTACACCGTGACGGTGACGGTGACCGACGACGACCTGGGAAGCGGTACGGACACAGCGGTGGTCAGCGTGAATAACGTCCTGCCGGCTTTCACAACCCTGACCGCGACGCTGGCCTCCCTCAACGAAGACGGCGCCGTGACGCTCACCGGCCGCTTCACCGACCCCGGCCTCCTCGATCCGCATACCGTGACCATCAACTGGGGCGAGGGCGCCCCGCAGGCGGTATCCGTGACCACGGTTTCGCCCGGCGTGTTCGGCTTCACCGCCTCGCACCGCTATCTCGACGACAACCCGACCCAAACGCCGTCCGATACCTACACGATCGGAGTGGTGGTGACGGACGACGACGGTGGCACGAGCGGCGGTGGCAACGTCGTGGTGTCCAACGTGGCGCCGGTCATCACCGGCGTGACCGGACCCGGCCCGCTGGCGCTAGGCTCACCGGCCACCGTCGGCGTCACGTTCACCGACGTGGGCACGCAGGACAGCCACGTGTGCACGTTCGCGTGGGACGACGGGCAACCGAACACGACGGTCGCGGCGAGCGGCGGCTCGTGCAACGCCGCGCACGTCTATGCCGGACCCGGCGTGTATTCCGTCGGCGTGACGGTCAAGGACGACGACACCGGCCAGGCCAGCTCGCGCTACGACTTCGTCGTCATCTACGACCCGAGCGAAGGCTTCGTGACCGGCGGTGGCTGGATCATGAGCCCGGCGGGAGCTTACGGTCCCGATCCGAGCCTGACCGGCAAGGCCAACTTCGGCTTCGTCTCGAAGTACAAGAAGGGGGCCAACGTGCCAACCGGCCAGACGGAGTTCCAGTTCCACGCCGGCAACTTCAAGTTCCAGAGTTCCGTCTACGAATGGCTGGTGGTAGCCGGCGCCAAGGCCCAGTACAAGGGCTCGGGCACCGTCAATGGCGCCGGAGACTACCGCTTCCTGCTCACCGCCACCGACGGCCAGGCGAACGGCGGGGGCGATATCGATAAGTTCCGGATCAAGATCTGGGACAAGGTCACCGGCGGCGTGGTCTACGACAACAAGCGAGGAACCTCCGACGACCTCGATGCGGCCGATCCCCAGGCCATCAGCGGGGGCAGCATCGTCGTCCACCGCAACTGACGACCGAAGGGCGCGGGCAGCTACTCGCCGTCGCGGGTGGCTTCGAGGACCTCGAGCGCCTGGCGATCTCCCGGTCGCCGCGAGAGCGCCAGGGTGGCCATCGCGTGAGCTTCACGGTGCCGCCGCAGACGCATGAACACATGGGCGAGTGCGGCGGCGGCTCCGCCCTTCTGGTCGAGAGTCACCGCGGCGGCGAGCGGAATGATGGCGCGCTCGGGCTGATTGAGCCGCACCCAGATGTCGCCGAGGCGCTCGAGGGCGGCGGGGTGGGGATCCAGATCGACAGCACGCTGCAGGGTCTTGGCCGCCGCGGCCAGGTCGCCACGATCCGCCTGCTGCAACGCTCTGTGCACGAGCCGCGACGACGCCGGGCATGACAACTCATTGGTAGTGTTAGAAGAGTCTTCGTCGGTCAAGAGATCCTCGGCGATCGAAGTCTAATCCGTTTCCGACCTCATGCTCCCGGCCTGGCTCAGGCTCTGCATGAGCGCCTCAAACATCTCGAAGGTCAGAGCCTGAGGTCCGTCCGAGAGGGCCGTCACCGGATCCGGATGAATCTCCACCATGATGCCGTGGGCGCCGCTCGCGAGCGCCGCGCGGGCCATAGGCGGAATGAAGCGCCGGACTCCGACCGCGTGGGAAGGATCGACAATCACCGGCAGGTGAGACCTCTCGCGCACCACCGGCACGGCGGAGAGGTCGAGGGTATTCCGGGTCGCGGTTTCGAACGTGCGAATACCGCGCTCGCAGAGCAGAACCATCTGGTTACCCTGGGCGAGGATGTATTCGGCCGCGTTCAACCACTCGTCGATCGACGACATCATGCCGCGCTTCAGCATGACCGGCCGATGGACCTGGCCGACCTCGCGGAGGAGCGAGAAGTTCTGCATGTTACGGGCGCCGATCTGAATCATGTGCGCCTTCTCCGCCACCTGACCCAGATCTCGCGGGTGCATCACCTCGGTCACAATCGGAAGGCCGGCTTCCGCACCCGCCTCGGAGAGCCAGTCAAGCGCTTCGTAACCGTGACCTTGAAACGAGTAGGGCGAGGTCCGGGGTTTGAAGCAGCCTCCTCGCAGCATTGAGCCGCCCATCTCCTTCACAATCCGGGCGCAGGCGCGGACCTGTTGGAGCGATTCGACCGCGCACGGGCCGGCGATGACGATGGGACGGGAAGAGCCTCCGACCACGACACCCGGACTGACGGGAATGAGCGTGTCCTCGGCGCGATGCTCGCGCGAAGCGAGAGCGGGGGATCCTGACTTCGCCTTGGGCAAAGGCGGAGGAGGCTCCTCGGCGACGCTGGTCACGCGGACGCGTGGACGCGGCTCCGCCTTTCGCCCCTCCGGTGACGTCCTCGAAGGGTACGAGCCGAGGACCTTCAGGAAGCTCGCCCGCGACTGAAGCTCGCGGACGGCGAGCGCCACATCCGGATCCGCGAGGTTGCCTTCGAAGTCGGCGTAGAAGAGGTATTCCCACGGCGTCCCCGGCCGCGGGCGCGATTCGAGTTTGGTCAGACTCAGATGATGCTCGGCCAGAACGGCGAGACATCGGAGCAAGGCTCCCTCTTCGTGCCGGGTCGCGAAGATCAGAGACGTCTTCGCCGGCACACGCAGATCGCACGGTTCGCTCCGGCACGCCACCATGGCCATGCGGGTGAAGTTCTCCCGGTTGTCCGCGATGCCGCGTTTCACAATGGTGAGGCCGTGGATTCTCGCCGCCTCCTCGCTCGCCACCGCGGCCTGGCTCGGGTCGGCATCTTCGCGAACGCGTCGCGCCGACATCGCGGTGTCGGTGAACGCTTCGACGTGGCAGTCGACGAGGGTGGACAGGAAGCGCCCGCACTGAGAGAGCGCCACCGGATGAGAGAAGACACGCCTGATGCGAGACAGCGGAACATCTTCGAGCGCCAGGAGACAGTGATCGACCTCCTGGATCTCTTCGCCCACAATCGCGAGGCTCATGCGCGCGAGCAGATCGTAGTTTGCGGTCACTGACCCGGAGGTTGAGTTCTCGAGCGGCAGGACCGCGCGATCGATCTCATCGGCCTCCAGGGACTCGAGCATCGTCTCGAAATCGTCATAGCCGCGATAGGAAACTTCTCGCGGCTGTGCGCCAAAGTGCCGGAGGCCGGCCATGTGGCTGTAGGCGCCTTCGCTTCCCTGATAGCCCACGCGCAGGATCGAGGCTCCCGCGACCGGCCCCGGGGCGAGGAGGCTTTCCTGGGTTCGCAGCGAGTGGCCGAGGATCTCGCGGAAGAGGCGCGTGACATGGAACGGGTCGAGGCCGCTCTCGCGACCGAGTTCGACGACACGGGTCAGGACATCCTCTTCGCGACTGACGTCGCGCAGCGCCTCGGTCCCAAGGGCCTTGACCTGCGCCACCTCGAAGACCAGGCGCTGTCGCGCGGCGAGGGCATCCACGAGAGCGGCATCGGCGGCGCTCAAACGTTCTCGGATTGAGTTGAGGTTCATGGTCTGACTCCAGAAAAGCAAAAGGCCCGGCTCCTTGGCTTTGGTCAAGGAAGCGGGCCGGAGGCGGCTCAGTGATGAGTGAAGGCGCTAGACGACGCCTCCACCCGCTCCATGGGAGCAGGTAAAGACGAACCGGCCGCGCGACTTCGCGATGTTCATGGCCGGCGGATTGTCGTCTCGGCGGGGTCTATGTGTCAAGTTGGCTCCTATTTGCGCGCCGGGAGATGCTCGAGGACGAGTCCCGCGGCCGTCCTCCGTTTGAAGCCTTTCCAGTAGGTGTGCGCGGGCGTCGGCTTGCCGTCCTTGTCCACCGAGTAGACGGCGTCCTTGCCGTTCGGGACAAGATCGAAGTACGCCTGCTTGTCCTGCTCGCCCGAAAGGCGCAGGCCGAAAAAAGCGGTGGCGAAGTGATCGAGGATGTTGTTCATGCGCACGGTGTCCCACACCGGATCCGCGTAGTGACCGAAACCGGCGGCCCGGCCGTCCTGGGCGACGTGGGTTTCTTCCGGTGCGGGAATGGGCGCCCCGGCGTTGTGGTTGGCGCCGATGAAAGTAAGCAGATAGCGATCCGCGTTGACCGCAGCCTGGTAGATCGCGCGCGTCCCCTTTTCGTACCCCGAGACATCGTCGGCGCTTCCAGCCACGAAGAGCACCGGCGTTTTGATTCCGGCAAGGCCCTCCGCGTCCCAGAAGCCCTGCTCCATTCCCCATGGGGCGATGGCGATGGCAGCCTTGATCCGCGGATCCATCGATTGCCGGTACGCGGGGTTTGAGGCTCCGCGGTCCCCGAGCAATCGGTTCGGAGGTGCTAGCGCGAGAGTTTCGTTGGCCTTGCTGTAGCCGCCGCCGATCAGGTTCACGACACCGTACCCGCCCATCGAGTAACCGACGACACCGGTGCGGGACGCGTCGACCAGGCCGCTGAGGAACGTCCCGGAGTCTTGTCGGCCCAGGCGGTCCATCTCGCCCAGAACGAACAACTGATCGAACGGGCGGTGGTAGAGCGTGCTGGCGAACGCCTTCTGATCGTCGTACGTGCTGTCCTTGTGATCGACCGACGCCACCACGAAACCCTTGCTGGCCAGGTTTTCGGCGAGGTGGCTGAGCAGGTAACGGTCGCCGGGATAACCGTGCGAGATGATCACGAGCGGGAACCCGCCTTCAACCGGCTGGGGCGGCGCCTCGCGGACGGCGCGACCATGGAGGGTCACGACGACGGAAGGATCGCGCGTGATCACGCCAGGGTAGTCCCCGCGCTGAGCCTGGCCAGGGGCGAGTTTGGCGGGGTACCAGATCTCGAGGGTGAGGGAGCGGGCGTAGCGGGCGATGGGCTCGCCCTCTTTCGTGCTGAGAATGTCGGGGCGGTTCTGGTCGGTCACCCGGATGGTGCGGACACCGATCGCGTGGGGCCCGTAGCTGGCCAATTCGGGCGCCAGGGGCGTCACGGAGTCGATGCGGTTCTGCGGCGCGGCGAAAGGGGCCGCAGCGATGGCGAGGCAGAAGCCAACCGGGAAAAGAGCAGGGCGAAGCATCGATGCCTCCAGGATGATGCGAGGATAGCGCATCTATAGAAATCCTTGGCCTCCGTTGCGTCACGTGTATTACATTACTAGTGTGACACTGTTCCGTTTGACCCTCCGGCCCGGACCCTCCATCTTCGACCAGATCGTCTTCGCGGCGACGAAAGCGTTCGTCAGCGGCGAGTTTCAGCCCGGCCAGGCCTTTCCATCAGTTCGTGCGCTCGCCTTCGAACTGAAGATCCACCCCAACACGGCGCACAAGGTCATTCAACACTTGATCCAGGAACGCTGGCTCGAAGCGCAGCCTGGGATTGGCACGGTTGTGTCGGCGCGTCCCGCGGCCCGTGCCGGCGATCGCCGCCGCCTGCTGCAGCACGAAGTCGAGCAGCTGGTGGTCGAAGCGCTTCGCGTGGGCGTCCAGTTGGACGACGTCGTTGACGCCATCGAAACACAGTGGGCCAAACTCAAAAGTGGCGTTGGGCTAACGGTGCGGGAGGTCAGTCGCAAGTGATTGTCGAAGTCCACAATCTGTGGAAGCGATACGGCCGGTTTGACGCGCTGCAAGGGCTGGAGTTTGGGATCTCCGAGGGGAGTGCTTTTGCCCTCGTCGGTCCCAACGGAGCCGGCAAGACAACCACCATCAAGATTCTCGTGAATCTGCTGGAACCGTCGCGAGGAAGCGCCACCATTCTCGGTGTGGACTCTCGCTCGATCTCGCCGCGGGAGCTGGCCGACATCGGTTACGTTTCTGAAAACCAGGAACTGCCGGGCGGAATGACGGTTGGCGGATACCTCGACTACTTGCGGCCGTTCTATCGACGTTGGGACCACGCCTTGGAGATGTCGCTTCGCCGCGACATGCAGCTGCCGCCGAAGCGCAAAATCCGGGACCTGTCACACGGCATGCGCATCAAAATGGCGCTCGTCTGCGCCCTGCCTTTCCACCCGCGACTGCTGATCCTTGACGAGCCCTTTGCCGGACTCGATCCGCTCGTGCGCGACGAGCTCATCGCGGGGCTCCTCCAACAGGCTGGTGAGCTGACGATTCTGATTTCATCGCATGAACTTAGCGAGATTGAAGGCCTCGCCACCGATATTGGATTCCTCCACGCCGGCCGGATGATGTTTCAGGAGCCTATGAGCCAGCTGACCGAGCGGTGCCGCGAAGTGTACGTGACGCTAAATTCGACCGCGCACGTGCCGGATCCGCTGCCTGGGCACTGGCTTCAGGCGCGCGCCGCTGGGAATGTGCTGATGTTCGTCGAGACCCAGTTCTCGGACGAAACCTTAGGGGAACTCGTGCGAATGCTGTGCGAGGGTGTCCGTCACATCGACGCGAAGCCCATGACCCTTCGATCGATTTTCACCACGCTGGCGCCCGCCGTCCGTGACGGAGTCCTGTCGTGATGGTGCGACACATTCTGAAGAAGGATTGGATGCTGCTGTGGCCACTCGTCACGGCGCTGGCCGTCCTACAAAGCCTTCTGGCATTTACCCGGTTCTCCGCGGGGCAGTTTGTCAACGTCCCCCTCGTGCCCGGATCCTTCCTGGAGCTCTTGGCGGTTGCCACCGTCATCGTGCTGGTGGTGCATCAGGATCCGATACCTGGGGTTCGTCAGGATTGGCTGGTGCGTCCCATTCCACGCCGTGATCTCTTCCTCGCGAAACTGCTCTTCGTCGTCGTGCTCGTGCAAGGCCCGATGTTCGTCACCGATCTTCTCCAGGGACTTGCGAACGGTTTCTCATTCGGCCAATCCGCCGCGGCCGCCATCGCGTGCGGCGTGTGGGTCCTGCTGACCGTGAGTCTGCCGGTGCTGGCGTTCGCCACGCTCACGGCCAGCATGACGGAGACGTTCGTGGCCGCGCTTGGGGTCTTTGCCGTCGTGATTGCGTCCCGGATTGTCCCGGCGCTCCTCGGCGCGACCGCGCCAGCCATGCTGACCGGCTTCGCCTGGGTGCCGTTTCTGATGCGGGCGGTGCTGCTGCTCGTCGCGGCCGCTGGCATGTTGGTCCTGCAGTATCGCTGGCGGCGCACCCGGGCCGCGCGCGCCCTGTTTGTCGCGGCGTTGCTCGCCGGGCAATGCGCCGCATTTCTGCCGTGGCGAACCACGTTTGCTCTGGACCAGTTGCTGACCGCCAGTTCGGGAGACCATCACGGCATCGCCGTCGCGTTTGCGCCTGGTGCGGGAAGATTTCGACCCGCACCCGGCCAGGGTCTGGATGATGTCGAGGAGAAGCCGGGTATGGGGCCGGTGGATGTCGCTGCCGAGAATCGGCGACGGCGCGCCGAGGGCGCAGTCACCGTATTCCTGCCGGTACACGTGTCCGGCCTGATCGCGGGCTCGAGACTGCTGGCCGATCGAGCGGAGGTGACCGTGACCTTTCGCGATGGCCGCACGGTGTATCAAGGGACAGGCAACGACCTGGAGCTTCGGGCAACGGACGCGGAGGCAACCGTCCATCAGGGCATTCGAGTGCCGGGCGCGGTTTACAGCCGCGTCAAGGCCGAACGGCTCGATGTGCAAGTTGACTATTCGTTCACGCTGTTTCGGGTCAACGCGACGTACACGCTTCCTGCGCGGGATGGCGATCTGCGGATGCCCGGGATTGGATGGTGCGCCACGAAAGTGGACGACGCGGGGACTCGCATCCTGTTTCGGTGTCTTCAGCCCGGCGAGCGGCCATCGTGCCTGGTGGTCGCGCTCGAGCACACCAAGACGCAACAACGAAATCCCGAAGTCTCGCTCTGCGTGCCCGACTACACGCCGTATCCAGGCCACACGTTCCCTGACGCGCTGAGTCGATTCGGCGGCAGGCTGCCGTTCTACGATCCCTCGGGATTGATCCGCTACCCGGTCGGCGGCCCTCACTTGTCCGAGCTGCGGGTGGTCGTGACCGACTTTCGACCCACGGAACACTTCATCAGGCGCGTGGTGATCCCAGCCGTGCGCCTTCAGGATTGGGAGCCGCAAGTACCAGCCAGCAAGGGATGAGAGGCGGACCGTTTTCGTGTAGCATCCGGCCCTTAGCCGTGACACTCTCGACTCCGAATCTCATTGCGCGCCCGTTGTCGGGCGGAGTGTTTTTTGCCTTCGAGCTTCCCCTCCTTCTTAGCGGGCTCCTTTTTGGAGCCAGGGGGTCAGTGATCTAAGGCCAGGCAACCGAGATCATCGAAGACCCCCAAGGCAGACCTTGGGGGTTTTTGTTTTTGAGGAACAAACCATGACGACATCCCCCAATTCTTTCGTGACCATCTTCGACACCACGCTGCGCGATGGCGAGCAGTCGCCCGGTTGCAGCATGAACCCCGAGGAGAAGCTTCGACTCGCCCGGCAATTGGAGCGTCTGGGCGTCGATGTCATCGAGGCCGGTTTCCCCATCGCTTCTCTTTCCGAGGCGGAGGCGGTTGAAAGGATCAGCGGCGAGATCCGGAACGCAAGAGTTGCCGCCCTCGCCCGGTGCAGGCCCAACGACATCGAGGTTGCGGGGAAGGCGCTTCGTGGCGCCGCACGTCCGGTGCTGCATACGTTCCTCGCTACTTCGGCCATTCACCTTCGCGACAAGCTGAAGATCACGCCTGGGGAAGCCCTCCGTCAGGCGCGCGACGGCGTGGCCCAGGCGCGGTCGCTGGCGGCGGAGGTCGAGTTCTCCGCGGAAGACGCTTCGAGGACCGACTACGCCTACTTGCTCGAGGTGCTTCAGGCGGTGCATGAAGCCGGCGCGGGCGTTCTGAATGTCCCCGACACCGTCGGTTATTCGCTGCCTCACGAGTACGCGGAGATGGTCCGGAAGCTCGTGCGCGACCTTCCAAAGGCGGTGATCTCGGTTCATTGCCACAATGATCTGGGCCTTGCGGTGGCGAATTCAATCGCCGCAATTGGTGCGGGTGCGAGACAGGTGGAATGCACGATCAACGGCATTGGCGAGCGGGCGGGGAACACGTCACTTGAGGAGATCGTCATGGCCCTCAAGGTGCGGCGCGAGACGCTGGGCGTCGATACTCGCGTGAAGACGGAACTCCTGGCGCCGACGAGCGCCGACCTGTCCTCGATCACCGGGGTGTGGCCTCAGCCCAACAAAGCCATCGTGGGACGGAACGCCTTCGCGCACGAGGCGGGCATCCACCAGCATGGCATCCTGGCCAATCCTCTGACCTACGAAATCATGACCCCCGCGAGTGTCGGCGTGGGCGAGACGATGCTGGTTCTCGGAAAACACTCCGGCCGGCATGCGGTCGAGAGACGGCTTGCTGGCTTGGGAGTGAAACTCGGCGTCGACCAGCTTGAGGACGTCACCAGGCGCGTGAAGGAGCTGGCCGACCGCAAGAAGTTCGTCTATGACGACGACCTGCTCTCTCTGCTCGATCACCACACGGAACGGCGGCCGACGCTCATTCGTTACCAGACGATCTCGGGAAACGATGTGATGCCGACCGCGACGGTCGAGGTTCTCGCGAATGGCCAGCGGCGCACCGCTTCGGCGGTGGGAAATGGGCCTCTCGACGCTGCGCTGAAGGCGATCGATCAAGCACTCGGCCTGAACCTGGAGTTCCTCGACTGGCACACCCGAGCGGTGAGCAGCGGGAAGGATGCGCTCGCCGAAGTCACGGTGCGGGTGCGCCATCGCGACCAGGAGACAGTCGGTCAGGCCGCGAGTACAGACTCGATCGAAGCGTCGCTCAAGGCCTATCTGTCGGCCATAGGTGCGGCCGAGCGCGCCACCGAGGTTGCGGCGTGAGCGCTCCCCAAACGCTCCTCGACAAGGTGTGGGACGCCCATGTGGTGAGCGCTTCCACTCCCACAACACCGGCGACGGTCTACATCGACTTTCATTTGATCCACGAAGTCACATCGCCGCAGGCCTTCGCTGCGCTCCGCGAGCGAGGCCTCAAGGTACGACGCCCCGACCGGACCCTCGCGACCATGGACCACGCGACGCCCACCGACTTCGAGCGGGTGGGGGAGCGGGTGGTGATTCGCAACCAGGCCGCGGCAGCCCAGATCCGCGCCCTGGAGGAAAACTGTCGCGAGGCCGGCATCACGCTCTACGGTCTCGACAGCGATCGCCAGGGCATCGTCCATGTCATCGGCCCCGAACTGGGCGTGACCCATCCCGGTCGAACCATCGTCTGCGGCGACTCGCACACCAGCACGCACGGCGCGTTCGGCGCCCTCGCCTTCGGCATCGGAACGAGCGAAGTCGGTCACGTCCTCGCCACCCAGTGCCTGCTCCTCGATAAGCCCAGGCGCATGGCGGTCACGCTCAACGGCCGTCTCTCCCGAGGGGTGACGGCGAAAGACCTGATTCTGGGGTTGATCGCCAGGATCGGAGCCAGCGGTGCTACGGGTCATGTGATCGAGTATCGCGGCACGACGATCGCCACCCTCTCCATGGAAGAGCGGATGACGCTCTGCAATATGGCGGTCGAAGCCGGAGGCCGCACGGGGATGATCGCGCCGGACGAGACGACGTTCGAGTACCTGAAAGGCCGGCCCTTCGCACCGCAGGGGAAGGCCTGGGATGAAGCGGTCGAGCGATGGCGTCTGCTGCGAACCGACGAGGGCGCGATCTACGAAAAGGAAGTGACGTTCGATGTGTCGACACTTGAACCGATGGTCACGTACGGCACGAGTCCGGGCATGGGCGTCGCGATTGGTGGAGTCGTACCCGAACCGAACGGCGATGAATCAGTCACCAAGGCTCTTCGCTATATGAATCTCCAATCGGGCGAACCGCTGCTGGGCCATCCGGTGGATGTCGTCTTCATTGGAAGCTGCACAAACTCGCGGATCTCCGACCTGCGCCTGGCCGCGAGCATTTTCAGGGGCAGACACGTGTCGCCGGGCGTGAAGGCGCTCGTCGTTCCAGGCTCTCAGGCGGTGAAGCGGCAGGCCGAGGCGGAAGGCCTGGATCGCATCTTCACAGAGGCGGGTGCTGAATGGCGCGAGGCCGGATGTTCGATGTGTCTCGCCATGAATGGGGATCGTCTGCAGCCCGGCCAATACGCAATCAGTACCAGCAACCGCAACTTCGAAGGCAGGCAGGGGCCGGGCGGACGCACGTTTCTCGCAAGTCCCCTGACCGCTGCCGCCTCCGCCATTGAGGGTCGTATCACGGACGCACGGGAGTTCACCGCATGAATCAGCCGCTGCGACGCATCGAGTCTCGCTTCGTTGTTCTTCCGTCGGACAACATCGACACCGACCAGATCTGTCCGGCCCGATTTCTCACCACCACGTCCCGGGACGGCCTGGAGCGAAGCCTCTTCGCCGACTGGCGATTCGACAAGGAGGGGCAACCGCGCCCCGACTTCCCTCTGAATCAACCGGAAGCAAGAGGCGCCAGGGTTCTGGTCGCCGGCCGGAACTTCGGATGCGGTAGTTCGAGGGAGCACGCGGTCTGGGCGCTCCAAGCCAACGGCATCCAGGCGGTGATCGCCACGTCCCTGGCCGACATCTTCAAACGAAACGCGCTGAAGAACGGTGTGGTGCCCATCGTGATCGACGCGGCGAGTCATGTAGCGCTTCTGGCGAATCCAAAAGCGACCGTCGTCGTCGACCTGGAGTCGCTTTCTCTAACCTGGCCCGGTGGTCGCGAAGCTCGATTCGCGATCGAGCCCTTCGCGCGTCATTGCCTCATCACGGGCGTCGATGAACTGGGATTCCTGCTCTCCCAAGCCCCCGCGATCGCAGCATGGGAGCAGGGCTAAACTCAAGAGTCGATGTTTCCTTCACGCCGGGATCTGGGGACAGCGCTTGCATTGGCGTTGGCCCTGGTGGCTCTCGGCGCGGTCTGGGTGTCCCTGCACCTTGGTTTCAGGCACAAGGCGCACCTCGTTCCAGAGTGGGATCATCATCGATATCTGGCCATGGCGCGTCCGGTCGACGAACGGCTGGGCGAGCCTCTGGCCCGAGAGGCGCCGTTCCTGTGGCGCATCCTCGTGCCCATGCTGGTCGAGCGGGTGACCAGGCTCGGCCTCCATATACACAGCGCCTTCTATCTGATAACGACAGTCTCGCTCATCGGCTTTCTTGCTGCATTGTTTCTCTACCTTCGAATGCGGGGCCTTTCGCAAAAGGAGGCGATGCTGGGGGTCGCGCTCACCGGGCTGCTTCCGGGCGCGGTCCGCTGGTATCAGTACCAATACTGGATGACCGACCCTCTGTGCCTGTTTCTCATAATGCTGGCGCTTATGGCGATCGAATGCCGCTATGACGCGGGGACGGTCGGGGTGTCGATCCTGGGAATTCTCACTCGCGAGACCTTCGTCCTGGTCATGGCCTACGCTGTCCTGAGGCGGTACGAAGAGCAGGGCGTCCGCGCCGCGCTCACGCTCGCGATCGTCCTTCTGCCGGGCCCCCTCCTTGTCCTGCTGGCTCTCCACACCTTCCTCGTCCCCGACCCAAAGCCAGAGGCACTGACCTCCACCATCATGGACGTGATTGCTTTCCGAAGGGCGTTCCTCTGGAAGAATCAACTCTACTTTGCGACCCTCGGCTCCTTCGGGATCCTGTTCGTGTTCTCCCTCCTTTCCATTCGTTCCCTCGCCCTGGCCATGACTCGTCGTCCGTCCACGACCGTGTTCGTTTTGGGCGCAGGCGCCTCCCTGCTCTTCGGAAGCAACACGGACCGCCTCCTCGCGTACGCGGTTCCCTTGATCCTCCCCTTCGCCCTGGCACGGGTACGCGAGGTGGCGGCTCATTCGCGTTTCTCGTGGTCCGTTTTCGCCTGGGCCGCGTTGGCCGTCCACCTCGTGCTGTTCGCCACCACGCCCTTCGCCGGACTTCCCGGGATCAGCGTGCATCAGCCCAACAACTGGTTCGTGATCACCGCGGCCCTGGCGTTTTTGGGCCTCGCCCGGCTCTCGCCGGCTCGCGACTCCCCGTCCCAGAACCTTCCTCCGGCCCCGGATCATCCCGCCTGGGCGGACGCCTCCGCCCACCACAAGGGCTAATAATGGCGCCGACAATGACGACGCTCCCCCCCCGCCTCCCGATGACGGTCAAGGACATCCGCCTCCTGATCGACAAGTCGGTGAACGCCTGGGTGGACGACTATGCCCCCAGCATGGGCGCCGCCATCGCGTACTACACGCTCTTCTCGATTGCACCCTTGCTGATCCTCATCATCGCGGGGGCTGGCCTGGTGTTTGGCGAGGACGCGGCGCAGGGTGAGATCGTGGCCCAGCTTCAGGGCCGGATCGGTCCCGAAGCGGCGGCGGTGGTGCAGGACCTTCTCAAGAGCGTCAGCCGACCCGCGGCCGGCGTGATCGCCACCATGGTCGGCATCTTCACTCTGCTGATCGGGGCCTCGAGCGTCTTTGGAGAACTGCAGAGCGCCCTCAATCGGATCTGGCGAGTGCCCGATCCGGCGAGCCGCAGCGGGCTTTTCAACCTGCTGCGCGGTCGCCTTCTGTCCTTTGGGATGGTACTGGGTCTCGGTTTTCTCCTTCTCCTTTCGCTCGTGGTGAGCGCTTCTCTTGCCGCGGTGGGTGAATGGTCGAACCGATGGTTCTCGGGCTGGCAGACGATCCTTCAAATCGCCAACTTCGTGGTCTCTTTCTCCATCAGCACAGTTCTGTTTGCCATGATCTACAAGTTCATGCCGCGCGCGCGCATCAACTGGCGCGATGTGGGCATCGGGGCTACCGTCACCGCGCTGCTCTTTGAGACCGGAAAATTGTTGATCGGCCTGTATCTCGGGCGGGGCACCGTGGGATCGGGTTTCGGCGCCGCGGGTTCGCTGGTGGTCTTTCTCGTGTGGGTTTATTTCTCGGCTCAGATCTTCCTGCTCGGCGCCGAGTTCACGTGGGTTTATTCGCACCAGCGCGGATCCAGATCCGAACGGTTTCAAACCAAGGTTGTCCCTCTGGTGCCGAGCCGCTCAGGCGAGACGACGCCTGCGGCAAAGGCCGAGAGCACGCGGCGACCGCCGTCCTATCCGCTGACCGAGCGTTACGCGACCGCCGCGGCGGCGAAACTCAGGCGCGGTGCAACGGGCGCGGCGCGCTTCATCCGGCGGAAGCCTCTCGTCAGTCTCGGAGTGGTCACTGTGATGAGTGTTTTCGCCGCTCTTGTACTGCGGAGGCCGGGCCTCTCCACACGACGCGGTCTCGACGGGTCGTCCCCTCGCCCCTAATTGACGACTCGGGAGCGTCGTCGTCGAGGCCGTTTGTAGATTCACTTCGCGTCCGGCGCCCGGGGGTGTGGGCAGTTCGCCACAATGGTCCCCTCAGGATTCGACTAAGGAAATCGCGCCAGCGCCGCCCCGGCTTCACATAACTGTTTAAGAACCTTATGTTTAAATAACATGAACTGGCCCGAGCTTCTCAAAGGACGGCTGGGAGAGAGGGGTTCTGGCTTGCTCCTTGCTCCCATTCCAGGATGCACCTTCGAACCCTC
>JANLWV010000057.1:0-3529 GCA_031364765.1 Vicinamibacteria bacterium | reverse complement strand
TTTAATTGAGTCTAGGGGGGCCAGACACGGACCCGGCCCCCCTAGGACCCCCGGCCTCCCCTTGGCAGCGGTGTCATCAATGCTCAAGCCGCCCGAGTGAATCGGGCGGCTTGAATGCGGAGGCTGCCGCACTCCGGCCATAATCCAGGGGTTCCGGGGCCAGACACGGACCCGGCCCCCTCTACTTAGAGGCGGGGGCGGCGGCTTCCTTGTCTGCGCCCTTGGAACCGCGCTTGGGGCTCGCACTCTTGGAAGTCGTTTCCTTGGCCTCCGCGTCCTTGGGCGCGCCCTTCGCCGTCTTCTCCTTGGCCTTGTACTCGTAACCCACGAGCTCGATAAGGGCCACGTCGGCGTTGTCGCCGGCGCGATGGCCGAGCTTGACGATGCGGGTGTAGCCGCCGGACCGGGTCTGGAACCTCGACCCGATCACGTCAAACAGTTTCTTCACCACGATCGGATCGTGAATATCCCGGGCGGCCAGACGCCGCGCATGAACCAGTTCGGCGGCGGTTCCCTCGCGTTTGGCGAGGGTGATGATCTTCTCGGCAAAGGGCCGGAGTTCCTTGGCCTTCGGCAGGGTCGTCTCGATGCGCTCCTCGCGGAGCAGCGCCGTCGCGAGATTCCGCAGCAAGGCGATGCGGTGGGCGGTGGTGCGTCCCAGCTTTCGTCCGGCGGCTCGATGTCTCATGGTCTTAAGGTCCTTGGTCTTCCTTTGCGGCGCTTCCCTTGAAAGGGACGCGCAAATTGTCTTTGATTAGTCGCGCCGCAGCAGATCAGGCTGAAGCCGCATGCCGAGGGAGAGGCCCCACTTGCGCAGCTGATCCTTTGTTTCGTTGAGCGACTTCTGACCGAACTTGTTGATGCGGAGCAACTCGCTCTCGGTGCGCACCACCAGCTCGCCCACCGTCTTGACGTTGATCTGGGTGAGGCAGTTGTAGGCGCGAACCGGCAGCTCCAGATCGTCGATCTTCCGACCGAGCTTCTCGCGCAGGGCTTCGCGATCGGTGTCGCCCACCGGGAGGGGCACCGCTTCCATCGCCGTCTGGGGCGCCGCTTCGGCCGCTTCCGGGAGGTTCAGGAACATCAGCATGTGCTCGCGGACGAGGCGGGCGGCCAGGCCCACGGCATCGCGCGGGGTGGTGACGCCGTTGGTCCAGACTTCGAGAGTGAGCTTCTCGTAATCGGTGGCCTGGCCGACGCGGGCGGCCTCGACGAAGTAGTTCACCTTGCGGACGGGCGAGTGAACGGAATCGATGGGAATCCAGCCGATGGATAGCGACTCGTCGAAGTTCTTCTCGGCCGGCACGTAGCCTCGGCCGGGCTTCACCACCATCTCGATGTTGAGCGAGGAGCCGGCGGAGAGAGTCGCGATGTAGGCCTCGGGATCGAGGATGTCGACATCGGCGTCCGGCGTGATGTGCTTCGCCAGGATCTCCCCCGCCTCGGAGGTCTTGAGGTAGATCGTCTTTGGATGATCGACGTTCAGGCGAAGGGATAGTTTCTTCAGATTGAGGATGAGGTCGGTCGCGTCCTCGGTGGCGCCGGGGATCGGAGAGAACTCATGAAGCACACCCTCGACCCGAATGGCCGTGATCGCAGCGCCTTCGATGCTCGAGAGCAGAACGCGACGCATCGCGTTTCCGACCGTGGTTCCAAAGCCGCGCTCGAACGGCTGAGCGAAAAAGCGGCCATACGTGTCGTTCGAGATCTCATCGTCCATCTCGAGGTGGCGAGGGCGCTGAAAGCCTTTCCAAAGCATCGTGTTTTTTCCTTAAGGTCGGTTAGCTTGGGTTGCTGGAGGTAAAGGGGTGAAACGAAAAATGTGGGCCGCGGGAGCGGGCTTCGGGTTACTTTGAGTAGAGCTCGACGATGAGTTGCTCTTGAATCGGGAAGTTCACGTCGTCGCGAGACGGCATGGCCTTCACCTTGCCCTTGCGGGCTCCGGGGTCGAGGTCGATCCAGCGCGGGGCGGTACGGCCCTTGGCGTCTTCGATGGCATCGGCCACGAACTGAAGTTTGGACGCGCGCTCCGAAAGGGAAATCTCGTCACCGAGGCTCACCTCGAAAGAGGCGATATCGACTCTCTTGCCATTCACCCGGACATGGCCGTGGCCGATGAGTTGCCGCGACTGCGCGCGCGAAGCGGCAAAGCCCATGCGAAAGACCGCGCTGTCAAGGCGGCGCTCCAGAAGGATCAGCAGGGTCTCACCGACCACACCCTTCTGCTGCGAGGCTCGATCGAACGTGCGACGGAACTGCCTCTCGAGCAGTCCGTAGATCCGCTTCACTTTCTGCTTCTCGCGCATCTGCAGGCCATAGCCCTGGGTCTTGGGCTTGGCGTTCCGTCCGTGCTGTCCCGGCGGGTAGTTGCGTTTCTCAATGGCCGCCTTGCCGGATGTGTCACGGCGGCCCTTCAGGAAAAGGTTGATCCCCTCGCGTCGGGACAGTTTCCCGGTGGGTCCTATGTATCGAGCCACTTGTTTCTCCTAGACGCGGCGCCGCTTGGGCGGCCGGCAGCCATTGTGAGGGATGGGGGTAATGTCGCGGATCGACTTCACTTCGACGCCCACCGCGGTGAAGGCGCGAATCGCCGACTCGCGTCCGCTCCCCGGCCCCTGGATGCGAACGTCGACGGACTTGAGCCCGTGATCCTTCGCGTTGGTGGCCGCACTGGTCGCCGCCTGCTGGGCCGCGAACGGCGTGCCCTTGCGCGAACCCTTGAAGCCCTGGCTCCCCGAACTCGCCCAAGCAATCACGTTGCCGGCGGCGTCCGTGATGGTGATCTTGGTGTTGTTGAAGGACGCCTGGATGCTCACCGTGCCGTGCGGCACGTGCTTGCGCTCCTTGCGGGTCTTCTTGCCGGTTTCGGCCTTCGCCGTCGTCGTAGCCGTAGCCGTCGTCGCCGTCGTCGTTGTTGTTGGGGCTGCCATGCTCTTGTCGTTGTCCTAAAAAGTTGAGTGCGGCGTCACTTCTTGACCCGCGCGCCCTTGCGGGGCCCTTTGCGCGTTCGCGCATTCGTCTTGGTCCGCTGCCCGCGAACGGGGAGATTCCGCCGATGCCGCGAGCCGCGGTGCGAGCCGATCTCGATGAGTCGCTTGATGTCGAGGGACACCTGCTTGCGCAAGTCCCCTTCGACCGCGCCCGCGGCCTCGATGGCCTTGGCGATCCGGCTCACTTCCTCTTCGGAGAGATCCTTGACCCGAACGTTCGGATCGATCTTCACCTCGGCAAGGATTTTGACGGCCCGATGCGGACCGACGCCATAAATGTACTGGAGACCTGTCTCGACCCGTTTGGTTCGAGGGAGGTCGACGCCTGCGATGCGAGCCATTCTCTACCCCTGCCGCTGCTTGTGCTTAGTGTTGCTGCAAATGACGCGGACCACGCCCTGCCGTCTGATGACGCGGCATTTGACGCAGATCTTCTTGACCGACGATCGGACCTTCACTTCTTGAGACTCCGTTTCATATATCTCTCGCCTGATCCCCTAGCCCGAAACGCATCGAACGATGCGACCGCGCGAAAGATC
>JANLWV010000050.1:0-1973 GCA_031364765.1 Vicinamibacteria bacterium | reverse complement strand
CCCCACTACGTTCGGGCGCGGCCCCTCGGCCTTCGCTCGCGTGGTCCCGCGCGCTTCTTCGCCATTCTGGAAGGTGCCCGAATGGGGCATTCTCGAAACTCCGTTCCGAAAGGCCCATTTCACGCACTTTTCAACCGGCTCTTGGACCCAGGGATGGAGCGGGTCCTGGGGGCGAGGGTCGCTCGCGAGCGGGGCGTTGGGCGCGAGTCGCCGCTGTCCGTTACAGACATTCGCGACCATCGAGCCGAGCAAGGAGCTACACGATTCCGAAGTTCCGTCAGCTCAGTGGCGACGCGCGAGGCGTCCCCGACGCGGCGAGCCCGCTCGCCCCCCTGGACCCGCGGGCCACAACGAAGATGCCATCGTGGAACGACTTACAGGCGCACGTACTCGAACTCGAAGGGCAGGCCCTTGATCCCGGTCTTCGGCATTCCGATCCAGTTCGCTATCTTGCCGGGCTCGGTCACGGGCTGCATCAGCGAGCGCACGTAGTCGCGATCGGCTTCACTCGGGAGCCATTGATCCCTGCCCTGGTTGAATTCACTCTGCGGCAGCAGGCGGCCGTCGGGCGCAAAAGGCAGGTTGGCGTAAAGGCCGATCTTGCGATTGAAACGCTTTGAGGGAAGCGCGAATCGGAAGGCTATATCGGCGTCGGCGAGCCGCTTGTTCCAGCGGTCGAGGCCGCGCTGGCAATCGTCCGCGTATTCGTCGCGCAGGACCTCGTTCATGGCGTTGCGCAGGGGCACATCGTCCTCCACCAATTTGCCGTCCTTCATCACCGACATCCGGTACGTGCCGTCCAGGGCCTTGTGATCCTCGTAACTCGACTCCTTGGCCCGGCCCTTCAGGCCCGCGGCGAAGTACGACGCGGCGTTGCTCGAGACCTCGCCGCCGAAAAGATCGAGGGACAGCGTGTACCAGAGGCTCAAGTATTTCTGGATCATCTCCAGCGGGAGGCCGCCCAGCGCACGTGCGTCGCCGTTCGGATCCTGCTTCATCAACTCGGCCGTCCGGGCCACGATTCGCTCGACCCCGCTTTCGCCCACGAACATGTGGTGGGCTTCCTCGGTCAACATGAAGCGAGTGGTTCGCGAGAGCGGATCGAACCCGGATTCGGCCAGAGCCAGCAACTGATACTTGCCGTCGCGGTCCGTGAACATCGTGAACATGAAGAAGTCGAGCCAGTTGTCGATGGGCGCGTTGAAGGCCCCCAGAATCCTCGGCTTGTCCGCGTTGCCGCTGCGCCGCTGAAGCAATTCTTCGGCTTCTTCGCGGCCATCGCGGCCGAAGTAGCTGTGGAGGAGGTAAACCATCGCCCACAGATGACGGCCTTCCTCCACATTCACCTGGAAGAGGTTGCGCAGATCGTAGAGCGAAGGCGCAGTGCGACCGAGCAGGCGCTGCTGCTCGACACTCGCCGGCTCCGTGTCGCCCTGGGTCACGATCAGGCGACGTAGGGTGTTGCGGTGCTCACCGGGAACCACGTCCCAGATGGGCGCGCCGATGTTGTCGCCGAAGCCGATGGTCCGATCCTTGATCGGATCGGCGAGGAAGATGCCCCAGCGATAGTCCGGCATCCGCACGTAGTCGAAGTTCGCCCAGCCCTCGGCGTCGACGCTGATCGCGGTCCGGAGCCACACGTCCTTCTCCTGGAAGCCGGAGGGCCCCATGTCCTTCCACCATGAAATGTAGTTCGGCTGCCATTCCTCGAGCGCCCGCTGCAGCTTCTTGTCGCTCCCGAGGGCGACGTTGTTGGGGATCCTGGCTTCGAGGTCGATGTTCGACATGACGGTCCCTATTTGTCCCGGTAGTTGAGGGGCGGCTTCTGGCCTTCGGGCACGCGCGACTTGTACTCGAAGCCGGCGCGGCGTTTGTCGAAGCTCTCTCGGGCGGCTTTGACCTGGGCCGGATCGGTGAAGAGGTCCATGGCTGTGAGAGCCAGTGTCTTGGCCGCGACCATCATGCCTTTGCGG
>JANLWV010000141.1:0-2681 GCA_031364765.1 Vicinamibacteria bacterium | reverse complement strand
CACCAGTACTGGGACGTGGGAGAGGACTTACGCAGATCCACCGCAGATCGCCCGAGCACGTAATACATCTTGGTGCGGATACGCTTGCAGGGAATGACTTCCGGCTCGGCTTTGACCGAAGCGGGGGCGGTTGTCGCGGGGGTCTCGTTCATGATGCTTCCTTCTCCCTGATTACGCGAGCTGGGCGAGGGTGCGACGGACCAGGGTCTGCACCAGGCCAACCTTGTAGCCGTTGTCGGAGAGCGGCGCGGCGCCCACGATGGCCGCGCGGGCGGCGTCTTGAAGCGTCGCTTCGTTGAGCGGTTTCCCCATCAGCGCGGCTTCAGTTCGGTTCGAACGCCACGGGATGGGAGCCACGGCGCCGAGGACGACGCGAGCATCCTTCACCAGGCCGCCTTCGAGGCGCAGGGTGGCGGCCATGGACACCAGAGGCCAGTCGAAGGCCTGTCTTTCTCGGATTTCGTCATAGATCGAACGGCCGGCGGCGGCGGGAACCCGAACCTCGGTGAGGATCTCGGCCACGGCGAGCGAGTTCTCAACCTGGGGATTCTTCGAGGGCAGTTGAAAGAACTCTGACGCGGCGACCGTGCGAACGCCCTTCGGCCCATCAAAAACGAAGGTGGCTCCGAGTGCTACCAGGGCGACCGCGGTATTGGAAGGATGGACCGCGTAGGAGGGGCCGCCTCCAAAAATAACGTGATAGCGGTTCTCACCGCCCACCGCATAGCAGACTTCGCCGCCTTTCTTCAGACACTTGTACTCCTCCAGCCGGTAGTACCAGCAACGGGGGCGCTGCAGGACGTTGCCTCCGATGGTGGCGACGTTGCGGACCTGGGGGGAGGCGGCCTCTCCGGCGGCGATCGCAAGGGCGTGGTGCGTTTTTCTGATGCGTGCGTCGTTCGCCACATCGGCGAGCGTCACCAGAGCCCCGATCCGCAGAGCTCCATCGGCCTCGACCTTGATGCCCGCGAGCCCGGGAATGCCCTTCAGATCGACGATCCGGGGCGGTTCCTCCAGATGCTCTTTGAGATGGTCGATCACATCGATACCACCCGCCTGATAGATGCTCCAGGCCTTCTCCTGGACAAGATCCTTGGCCTGGGCCAGTGACGTCGGCTTGCTGACTTCGAAGCGATTCATTTTGGTTAAGCCCTCCGCCGGGCTTCAGCGAGTGCGGCCAGCATGCGATCTGGGGTGATGGGGAGCGAACGAACGCGAGCGCCGGTCGCATTGAACACGGCGTTCGCGACGGCGGCCAGGGTGGGAACGCTCGGCGGCTCGCCGATACCGGCGGTCGACGTGTTGTTGCCAAGGTTCGCCACCGGAGTGAGGATCGAGACCGCTTCGAACATGTCGGTCGGCATCAGGATCTTGTATGACTCGAGATTGCCGTTGACCATCGTCCCGTAACTCCGGTCGAGGATGCGATTCTCGAAAAGCGCCCACGAAGCGCCTTGAATCATCGACCCGATGACCTGGCTCTCCGTGGTGAGACTGTTGACGGGAATGCCGCAGTCGTTCACCGAGACCATCTTGATGATCTTGACTTCGCCTGTTTCGACATCGACTTCGACTTCGCAGAACTGGGTTCCGGCAATGTCCTGCCGGAACATTTCGTACTGTGTTTTTCTCTCGGCCGTGGCCGCAATCTGCTCGCCGGGGATCTTCGCCGCCGCCTGTTTGAAGGTCAAACTCCTGGTGGGCTTCGCGGTGAGGAAAACATTGCCGTCTCGCACATCGAGGTCGGCAGGCTTAGCGCCCAAAGTCGGCGCCACCGCGGCGAAGAGCTTCTGCTTGGCATCGTAGGCGGCTTGTCTGACCACCGGCGCCACGGAGTTCGTGGTGTTGCTGCCACCCGACCCCGGACCCTCCGGCCAGCGGGTGTCGCCGACGTGCATCGTGATGTCTTTGGGCTGAAGACCCAGCTCTTCCGCCGCGACAATGGCCATCGCGGTTCGGAACCCGCTCCCGATGTCCTGCGCGCCGGAGAAGCACTCCACTGAACCGTCGCGATGAATGCGAACTTCGCAGCCCACGCCACTGCCCCGGGCAAACACATTCCATTCGCCGTTGGCCATCCCGATCCCGCGCTTGCGGGGACCCTTCGGCTCGCCGGCCTTCTGGTTGCGACGCTCCCAGCCGATAGCCTTGGCGCCGATGTCGTACTGCATCTGACGAACGGGGGAAGGATCGTTCTTTTTCCGGAGATCGAGAGGATCCATGCCGAGTTTGTCGGCGATCTCGTCAACCGCCGACTCGAGACCAAAGGCGCCTTGGGGATGACCGGGGGCACGGAGGGGCGCGCCCGGCCCGGCGTTCGTAAACACGGTATGGTCCTCGCCGAGGATGTTCGGCGTGCTCTGGTAGAGGTTGGCCAGCGGCGCCGCCGTGCCGGCTCCCGGAGCGATGCCGGCGGACCCATAGGATCGGTGATGGATCGCGGTAAACGTGCCGTCTTTTTTGGCGCCGATGTTGACGGTCATCAGCGCGGAAGGCGCGTTGCCGGTGCACAGATGTTCCTGCCGCCGGTCGAGCATGAGTTTCACCGGCGCTCCCGCCAGCTTCGCAAGCCTGCACGCGACGATCGCGAACTGGCTGCCCGAGGCTGAAGGCGCAAGCTTGCTGCCGAACCCACCGCCCATGTGTTCGGTAATGACGCGGACTTTGGTCCTTGGAATCTT
>JANLWV010000544.1:0-22450 GCA_031364765.1 Vicinamibacteria bacterium | reverse complement strand
CGCGAGGGGGGAAGTTTCGGCTGGCCGTTCACGTACTTCGATTTCCGCACCGGCAAGCGGATGGTAGCGCCCGAATACGGCGGCGACAACAAGAAGACGGCCGAGCCGGGAAAGTATCCCGATCCCCTGGTCGCGTTTGCGGCGCCCGGGGCGCCGCTGCAGATGGGGGGGTATGGCGGCGCGCCGTTTACGGCGAAGTACAAAAAAGGCGCTTTTTTCGCGGTACACGGCTCCTGGAATCGGGCGCCGAGGCCGCAGAAGGGCTACAACGTGTCGTTCGTTCCTTTTGGCGACAAGGGTATGCCGAGCGGCGGCTACGAAGTCTTTGCCGACGGCTTCGCGGGAGTGGCCGAGTTCACGGCGGTCAGGGACGCGCGCTTCCGTGCGTGCGGTCTTGCCGTTGGGCCTGATGGCTCGCTCTATGTCGCGGATTCCGAAAGAGGACGCATCTGGCGGATCATTTACACGGGAGAGACGAGGGCACCCGCCCCGGCCCCGGTCGCGTCATCATCCGCGAGGCCACTCCCGGCCTTCGCCAACCATCCGGGCGCAAAGGTCTACGAAGAGATCTGCGCCAAGTGTCATATGCCCGACGGCAGCGGTGTGCCGAATCGTCAGCCCGGTCTGAGCGCGGGCGGCCTTTTGTCGGGAGACACGACGATGGTGATCCGACTCGTCTTGTTCGGAGCCGATAAAGTTCTGCCTTCGAACCGCCCGAAATGGGAAAACCCGATGGTCGAACTCTCAGCTCTCACCGACCAGGAGATCGCGGACGGTCTGAACTACACTCGTCTGCGATTCGCGAACGTCGCATCAACGATCACACCGAAGGACGTGGCCGCGCAACGCGCGAAACCCTAGCCTCGGCGCGCCGCCTCGATCGCCGCGACGTCGATCTTCTTCATGGTCATCATCGCCGCGAAGGCGCGCGTGGCTTCAGCGCCGCCCGCGGCAAGCGCATCAGTCAGAGCGCGGGGGGTGATCTGCCACGAGAGACCGAAGCGGTCCTTACACCAGCCGCATTCGCTTTCCTGGCCGCCATTGCCGACGATCGCGTTCCAGTAGCGATCCGTCTCTTCCTGAGTGTCCGTTGCGATCTGGAACGAAAACGCTTCGCTGTGCTTGAACGCCGGACCGCCGTTGAGACCGAGGCAGGGAATGCCCAGCACGGTGAACTCCACGGTCAGCACATCCCCGGCCTTGCCGCTCGGGTAGTCGCCGGGCGCCTTGTGCACCGCGGTCACTTCGCTGTCCGGAAAAATGCTGGCGTAGAAGCGCGCGGCGTCATGCGCGTCCTTGTTGAACCAGAGGCAGATCGTGTTTTTTGGTTTCATTTCGGTGCTCCCTGTTCCCATCTTCCCAACCGCCGCCCTATCCTCCAAACCCCAATGGCCAGCCGCTAAACGGCGACGAGGATTCGAACTCCTTCCCCCGCGGCTTCCGCGTGTGGGAAGGTTTAGCGCCGAGACCGCCGAGGGCTTCTCCGCCTGAGCGGCCCTCGATAGAACCGTGATGGCGCGGAACGACGGATTGACGAGCCCTCGAAGCCTCGCGGATCTCTACTTGATGGCGGGACGCATGGCCGCGAGAGTCTTGTCGACGGCATCCTCCATCAGAGCGAAGTCCCACACGATGCTGATCAGGCGGTAACCCTCGGCGAGGCGCGCCGCGACATCCGACGGCCCCGCGTCGGTCGCGAGGACAACCTTGTGCTTCGTCGCGAGTGCGACGACCTTCGCCGTGCCGGCCTCCGAGAGATGAACCGGCTGAACCGCCGTGAGGCCCGGCGTCGAGATGATTTCCTCCGCGCGCTCGACACCGGCGTCCGACTCGATCATCGCGACGACGACGAACTCGCCCAGAGGATTGAGCGGCCACGGGTCGCGCTTCTCGCGGGGCACGTTCAGGCCCGCCATCGCCGACGACTCCGCGCCTCGCACCGCGGACACGAGCCGCTCGACGTCCGCGCGGCTCTCGACGAAGGGAACCCAGATCCCCGCGGCGGGCCCAATCTTGAGTGTCTCCGCGATCTCGTAACGCGGATCCCAATGGCCGCGGCCGCCGAGTTTCACGAGCACCGCGGGAGCGTGCCGCGGCGTCGCACGATACCGCGCGGAGAAGTCCTGCACGCCCAGAAGGAAACCGCGGAGAGCGGGGAAGTCGAACACCTCGTGCTCGATGTCCGCGACGATGAAGTCGGCGTCGCCCGTCGCGAGGGCCTTGGTGATCCGCGGCGAGGCTGTGGCGCCCGTCCAGACACCGAGCGCCGCCTTGCCGGCCGCGAGCCGCTCGATGAGCGGATTGAGCCGTGTCTGAGCCGAAGCGGGGAGCGTGGAGAGTGCCAGGGCGACGCCGAGAGTTGTCGTGACGGTGAAGCGTCTGGGTGCAATGGCGTGTTTCAATCCTTGTCTTCGTCTGTAACGGCGAGCGGCGGGACGGGAGTGTCCGGACGAATCGGCGGCTTGCGCGTGTGCCACGTCGTCGCTCGTTCATAGGCGTGGGCGAGTGCGAGGACACGGCTCTCCGCGAACCTGGGTCCCGCGATCATGAGACCGACGGGCATTCCCGCGGCCGTGAAACCGCAGGGGACGGAAATCGTCGGGATTCCGTAAGCGTTGAAGGGCTGTGTGTTCTCGAGCTCGGGATTGCGCGGCTTGTCCGTCTCTTCCCGTTTGATCGACGCGTCGACGGTGCGCGGTGTCCTTCGCCTCGTGGGCAGGACGACGAGGTCGACATCCTTGAACGAATCGTCGATAGTGCGGCGCAGCATTTCGAGCTTCCATCTCCCGCGCACGTAGTCGACGGCGCGCGCGTCGGCGCCGCGTTCGAGGGAGCGGCGCGTCGGGATCATGTAGCGCCCGGACGAGCGCGGGAAGAAGTCCGCGTGGTACGCGTTCGTCTCGCCGTCGAGTGCGATCTCCCGCGTGGAGGGGAGTGTTGTGTCGCGCACGTCCCGCACCATCGGCCTGATCACGCGCAGTGCTTCCTCCACCGCCTTCACGATCTCCGGATCCACGTGATCGAAGAACGGCGTGCGCGCAACGCCGATGCGAAGGTCCGAAACCTTCATCCGCATTCCGACCGCGTAGTCCTCGGCAGCGTGTTCGACGCTTCCGATATCGAGACGGTCGTAACCCGCCATCGCGTTCAGCATCAACGCCGCGTCGAGCACTGTCCTCGTCATCGGACCGCAGTGGTCGAGCGAATACGTGAGAGGCACGATGCCGCGAATCGAGACGAGACCGTACGTCGGTTTGAGTCCGACGATGCCGCAGTAAGACGCGGGTGTGCGGATCGACCCGCCGGTGTCCGTGCCAAGCGCGCCGTAGCACAGATCGAGAGCCACCGCCGCCGCCGACCCGCCCGAAGAACCTCCCGGGTTGCGGTCGAGCGCCCAGGGATTCCTGACCGGGCCGTAATAACTCGTGGCCGAGGTTCCGCCGAAAGCGAACTCATGGAGGTTGAGCTTGCCGAGAGAGATCGCTCCCGCGTCGCGGAGTCGCTTCACGACCGTCGCATCCTCCTGCGGAATGCGGTCGTCGAAGACGGCGCTCGCTGCCGTCGTGCGTATGCCGGCGGTGTCGATGTTGTCCTTGAGCGCGATCGGTATGCCGTGAAGCGGCCCACGCGATCGTCCCGCGCGAAGTTCCTCTTCGAGACTCTTCGCCTGCGCGAGCGCTCCCTCGCGCGTCAGTGTGATGAACGCGTTTACCTTGCGGTCATAGACGTCGATACGCGCGAAGCAGGCCTCGACGAGCTCGCTCGGCGTCGTTTGTTTCGCTCGGATCCTCTCCGAAACTTCCGACAGCGAGAGCGCCGCTGTTTCGCCCGCGGGTCGCGCGGAGGCCGCGGAAGGCTGGGCTCTGGCGAGGCGGGCCGAACCCGCTGCGAAGCCTGTGACGAGTGTGGCCGTGAATTCCCTGCGTGTGGCTTGTCGCATGACGCGAACCTTAGCGCCAGTCGGAGACGATTTCGCGGGGTGCCCTGTCCCATGGGGCCTACACTGGCGCATCGTCAGGGGAAGGTTCAGAATCCCCGCACTATGACCCTTGCGGCGGGATCACGTATCGGGCCCTACGAGGTCGCGGCGTCGATCGGGAGAGGCGGGATGGGCGAGGTGTTCCGCGCTCGCGACACGAAGCTCAATCGCGACGTCGCGATTCAAGGTGTTGCCCGCGGAGTTCGCGCGCGATCACGACCGCGTCGCGCGATTCAAGCGTGAAGCGCAGATCCTCGCGTCGCTTAATCACTCGAACATCGCGGGGATCTACGGACTCGAAAGAGGACGGTTTCTTCCCGCAATGGTGAACGTGGACTCATGGAATCTCTGCTTTTGGGCCTAGTCTTTTGAGGGGGCGACCCTCTGGAAACCCCCATTCTAAGGGGGCGGCGAGAGAAACCTGCCCGGATCACGCTCCGTCGACAATCACTGCCCAGATGGCGCGAGGCCGAAGCGATTGCGGTCTATGGGCGATGGCGCGCGCCGCCCGGTCGGGGGCGGCCCGATTTCGCAGGAATTGTCGCAGGAATTGTCGTGTAAAACGCGGGAATTGTCGTTGACGTTCGCTTCCGCGCGGGGTATCTTGGGCGAAACCTAGGTCGGCGTCGGTCGACTTGGCCAGGTCCCTCCTCCCCAGCATTCCTATTCCCATAAAGAGGCGCACAATGAGAATTTTTTCGATCAAGGCAGGTCTTGTGTTTGGCGTTGCCCTCCTCGGCATCGCATCGACTGGATTGACACAATCACAAGAGGTCAAGCCGGTGGATTCCACGGAGCGCGCCAGCAGGACCCAGGGAGGCGCCGATGTCAATGGATCGGGGGCTGAGCAGGACGATGCGACGGCACGCCTGGAGTGGCAGCGCCAGGCCTGGGGTGTCGTCACCTCCACCTTCCGCCAGAATGCCATCAAAGAAGGGAAGAGCCATTCGGACAAGAAGAACGCGCCCGGACCGAAATGGGTCAGCATCGGCCCGGCCGGCGCGGACTACGAGCAGAACGGGAGTTTTACGGGCCATGTGCGCGATAGCGGGCGAGCGCGCACGATCCTTCCGCACCCTACGAACCCGAATGTCGTCTACTTCCTGACTTCCGGCGGCGGACTGTGGCGCACGAACAACTGGACGTCGAACAACACCCAGTGGAAGGTCCTGACCGACGATCTGCCGACCACGGGCGGCGGCTCCGTAGCGTTCGGCCGGAATCCGAAAACTCTCTATCTCGGCCTCGGCGATCCGTACGACCAGATCCTGGTCGGAGGGGCCATGGTGAAGTCCAGCAACGGCGGCGTGAACTGGGAGCCGGTGATCGAGCTCGGCAACGCGGTCTCCGTCCGTGAGGTGAAAGTCGATACCAGCACGAACCGCGACATCGTCCTGGTTGCCACCGAGAGCGGTTTGTATCGATCCGCGGACGAGGGAGAGACGTACAGCGCCGTTGCCACCTTCGCCGGCTTGTCGGTGTGGAGCATCGAGCGCACCAGCGCCGGATGGCTCGCCTCCGCGCAGGCCTGCCCTGCGGCGAGCGTCGGTCTCCGGTGCGGGCTGCCAACGACTCTCTTCTGGTCGGCGGACCGTGGAGCCACCTGGGCCCCGATCACGAACGCCGGCGGCGTCTTTACCGCCAACGGCCGCACGACCTTGGGCGTCGCCGTACCCGGGGACGCCGTCGTCTACGCGTATTCGAGCACGGTTACGGACGCGGCGATGAAGGATGTCTACCGCTCCGCGGACGGCGGACAGACCTGGGTAGCCAACGGCGTCAATTCGACCAAGGCGCCGACGAATCCCGTGACCGGGGCGTCCACGATGACGGACATGAACATCTGCCACGGCCAGTGCTGGTATAACCAGATGATCCTGGTGGACCCGCAGGATGCGACTCGTAATACCGTCTGGATCGGCGGCGATCTGGGCACGGCGCGGACGGCGGATGGAGGCGGGACCTGGACCATCAAGACCTGGTGGCTCTACAGCCAGGTCCCGACGCTGTCGTACGCGCATGCCGATCACCATGCCGCGGCGTTCAAGACCACGGGCCAGCCGACGGTCATCCTGGGCAACGACGGCGGGATGCATGTGAGCGAGGACAATGGCCTGAGCTTCAGCAGCGACAAGAACAACGGCCTGGCCTCCCACCTCTACTACACGGTCGCCGGCAACTCCCTTTTCCCGAACCTGGTCATCGGCGGCACTCAGGACAACGGCACCCGCCTTCGCGCCGATAATGGGACCACCCACAACCAGGTGATCGGCGGCGATGGCATGGGGGCGGCCTACAGCCAGGCCAACACCAATACCGTGATCGGCAGCTCCCAGGGCTCCGGCATGCGGACCAACCTCAGCAACAACCCCCCCGACGTCTTCCAGAACTGGGCCGCAGCCACTTCCGGCTTGAGCGACGTGGGCTTCGGTTTCTTCACCGCGATCGTTCCGGCCCCCGCGAGCCTGGATCCGAGTGGTCGCGTCTTCTTCCACTTCTCGAACTCGCGCGTGTGGCGAAGCGTCAACGGCGGTCTTACCTGGACGCGGATCGCTTCCGCCATTGCCCCTACTTCGCCTGGCCTGCCAGTCGCGCGGCGATTCCGCTCGAGCCCGTACAACCTCGGAGTGAGCCCAACCGACTTGAATCGGATCGCGGTCGGCGCCGCCGGCGGCTTCCTCGACATCACCACTAATGGCGGGGCGAGCTGGACGGACCTCGATCTGATTACCCGCGTGCCCGGGTACCAGGGCTTCGTCACCAACGTGAATTGGCAGGACAACCAGAACCTCTGGATCACCTCCGTGGCCCAGGCGACCGGCGCCGTCAGGGTGATCAAGGCGTCCATCTCAAGTCCTGGCGCCAGTTGGTCGACGGCGACGTTCTCCACCATGCAGGCGGGCCTTCCCGATCTGCCGGTGACGCGGGTTTACTTCGACCCGCGCGACGCGAGCCGGAATACCATCTTTGCGGGCACGCACGTGGGCATCTACCGCACGACGGATGGAGGAGTGAATTGGGAGCCCTACGGCAACGGACTTCCCACCGTGCGCGTGAACGACATCTACATGCCCCCCGACGGCGGGTTCGTTCGCATCGCGACCTACGGCCGCGGCATTTGGGAGCTGCCGCAGCTTGAGTTCGTGAGCGCGGTCCTCGCCGATGACCTCAGTTCCTGTGATGCGGACGGTGTACTGGACAACGGTGAAGCCGGTAAGTTGACCATCACGCTCAAGAACCAGGGCCCCAATAACGTGAACCACGTCACCGTGACGCTTACGTCCAGCAACTCATTGGTGACCTTCCCGTCTGGAAACGTCCTCAACTTCCCGCCTGTCCAGAAGAATGGGGAAAGCACCGGATCCATCCGCGTCGCGTTGAACGGCGCGGCGGGACCGGATGCGACCGACATCGAGATCGCGATCGCCTCTCCGGAACTCGGTCTGCCCGGCCCCTTCAACGTGGTTTCGACCCACCGGGTGAATTACGACGACGTTCCGGCGGTGTCGGCAACAGAGTCGGTCGAGTCCGCGAATCACGGCTGGACGATTCTGGGGGATCCGACCACCGTGCCCAACATCGCGGCCTGGCAGCGGCGTGCGCTCTCCCCGATTCGCCACGTCTTTTGGGGACCGGACAACAACGGCCAGACCGACGGCGTGAAGGCCGACCTCCCCGATGAGCAGGCGCTGGTCTCGCCGGCCATGCACGTGGGGACTGGCCCCCTGGCCATCTCCTTCGCGCACCGCTTCTCATTCGAGGGTGGCAACTGGGACGGTGGCGTGGTCGAGATCAGCAACAACGGCGGGGCCACGTGGGCCGACATCGGCGTCGGCGCCTACAACGGCTCGACCAACGCGGTCACCAGCGCTCCGATCGGCGCTAATCGACCGGCCTTCGTGAATCGCATGATCGGTTGGCCCAACTTCGCTAACGTCACGCGAAACCTCGGCACTGCTTATGCGAATCAGGACGTAATGATCCGTTTCCGCATCGGCGCCGACGAATCGACGGGTGCTCCCGGCTGGGACATCGACGACATCAGGGTCAGCGGGATTACGAACACTCCGTTCAGGGCCTTGGCACCGAATGTGAGCACCTGCCCGGCTCATTGAAGTGAAGCGGCTCGTCCTTGCGCTCCCAACGGTTGGCAACCGCGATCAGGGTCAAGGGCGAGCCGCAGCCGACCAATGCCGCTCAAAAATGGCATCGGCGCTCGCCGCTTACAAGGCCTTGGTCAACGGAGCGAAGGCGAAACCCGGGGCCCGCCCATCCGGCTCTTGACTCAGCGGTTTCGCTCCTTCGAACCGTGCCGACAAGACGATCAGGTTCAACCCGAGAAGTCCCTGGTTGAAGCTTCAGGTCGGAGACAAAATCAAACTGACCGAATCCGATTTCGTCCGCCTGTTCAAGGCCTTCTTCGCGGAAATGGAAGCGAGGTTCGTGTAATCAGTGCGGAAGTCTCGGGCGGAGCGCACCGTAAGTCCAGGTGCCCAAAAGCGCGCTCAGAATCGCGACGATCATCACCGGCATACCCGCACCTACCAGGGCGACGAGAGGGCCGGGGCAGGCCCCGGTCATCGACCAGCCGAGACCAAAGATCGCGCCGCCGGCCAGGTAGCGCACGCCGGTGCCGAGCGCCTTTGGCTCAGGGCTGAGCGGCCGGCCAAGGGCATCGCGAAGGCCGAGGCGCTTGATCGCGAGGAGCGACACGAAGGCGGTGAGCACCGCCGATCCGATGATGCCGTACATGTGGAAGGCATCAAATCGGAACATCTCCTGGATACGGAACCAGGACACGACTTCCGCCTCCACCATCACGAGACCGAAGGCGCCACCGAGCAGAAAGTAGGGGATGAGGCTCATCGGATCACCTCAGCAGCACAGGCAGCAGCAGGTACGTTCCCGCCAGGCCCCCGGCGAAGAAGCCGCAAACGGCCAGGAGAGAGGCCGGTTGCAGATCCGCGAGGCCGGCAATGGCGTGGCCCGACGTACAGCCGCCGGCGTAGGCCGTCCCAAAGCCGACCAGAAACCCGCCGCCGACCACGAGTACGAACCCCTTGACCGTGAGGAGCGAAGCCCAAGCGAACAGTTCGCGCGGCGCCAACCCGGTCAGATCATTCAAGCCGAGCTGGTGCAACGCCGCGACCGTATCGGGTGAGAGCGCAACTACGAGGGGCGGCGCGAGACGCCAGGCGATCAAAGCTCCGACGAAAATACCCGACAGAAACGCCAGGTTCCACGAACCCTGCCGTTTCCAATCGTGGCCGAAGAACTCAATGCGGCCCGGCGCTAGAGCGGCGCACAGATGCCTGAAGTTGCTGGAGACACCAAACGACTTGTTGCCCATCAGAAGCAGCGCCGGCACCACGAGCCCGATGAGTGGTCCGGCAACGTACAAGGGAAGCGGGTGCGTGAACATTTGCAACTCTCTGGTCTCCCTGTCGGTACCTGCCCGGTCGCGACATACTACGCTCCAGAACGTCACCGTCGCCACGATCCCGTCTGAGAGAGCCGAAGCCTCGTCCCGATCTCGCCGACGGGACGCGGCGAAAGCCGCAGAAGAACATCGCGATGTGAAGCCCCGAAGTAGCGAAAAAGTTGACGCTGGCGTCGTGCTGCATGCGTTCTCAGCCGTGATCGAGCACGACGGCTCGTGGTTTGTTTCCACCTGTCCCGAGCTGGGCGTGTCCTCGCAGGGGCGAACTCGCCCCCAGGCCTACCGGATGCTTCAGGAAGCCGTCGAGCTCCGGCTGGAGTCCGCGACCCACGCCGAGATCCGAAGGCGCCTCAAGCAGGGAGCCCGAGTGCAGGAGCTGCAGCTGACTTCCTCGCTGAATGCCTAGACTCGAGTCCCTCTCTGGGACCGACGTGAGACGGATTCTCGAACGACACGGATTCGAGCTCGTTCGGCAGCGCGGCACGTTCCCTCACATCCCCGGATACCTGCCGGCGGCGGACCGGAGTTCCCTTCGCAGGGACGCGATTCTGGCAAGCAAACCGCTCACGGAAAGCGGTGGCTAATCTGCAAGCCAGAATCGCTCCGGCGGCGCTTTAATCCACGCGCCACAGGCCCTGCTGCGGGAACTCGAACGCGCCACCGGCAGACGTCGCGCCTTTCCGTCACGCCTGGAGCCCCCCCACCGGCAGCGACATTTCTGCTTCAGGCCCGGACGGGCATCATCGGAATGCGCGAGCCGCAGCCTTCGTAAGGCCGGATCTGTTTGTACGCCTCCGCGTCGATCGACGGACCGGTTCTCGAGCAGTGGGCGTCGAAGGCTTTGCGCAGGGCTTCCGCCACCTGAGGCTCGTTCATTCGCTGAAGGTCGGTGCGTTGCAGCATGAAGACCTGTTTGCCGTCCTTGAAGAGGCCGATGCTGGGCGACGAGGGCGGATAGGCGCTCATGTGAGCGCGTGCTCGTTCCACCGCGTCACGATCGACGCCCGCGAACACCGTCACCGACCGGTCCGGAATGAGCGCGTTCTGGAGCGCCAACATCGCGCCCGGACGAGCCTGGCCGGCGGCACAGCCGCAGACCGAGTTCACGATGACGAGTGTGGTACCAGACGTCGCGGCGAGCGCTTGATCGACCTGCTCCGGCGTGGTCAGGGGCTCGACGCCGACCGCGGCCAGCTCCTGCCACAGGGGTTCGACGGCCTTCGGATCGTAAATGGGCGGTAGGGGCATGGGATCAGTCTAGACCCTGACTCCCTCTCGGCCTGCGTTCACGACTTGCGGTCAGTGATCCCTCAGATTCGCGCCATCACGCTCGTGACATCGTCGCGCCAGATCGCGTCGATCAGATTGCAGCCCTGGACGAGACGGGGCCAGCTCGGCGTTTGGTAGCACCTCGTCAACGTAAAGATGCTCGCCTTCCGTGAGCGCCTTTGCTATCAGCGCGTCAACCGCCCTGGCCCGAGCGGCGTTGTCCTGGGTCAGATAGCGGACGAGCACGTTGGTGCCGAGGCCCTTCAACGCTTCCCCGCGTGCGCCTTCAGGATCGCGGCATTCATGTCCTCAACCCTCACCGGGGGTTGCCTCAGTCCCCTGACATCGCTGGTCGTTGCCCGAACCACGATTTCCCCCGGTCGTTGATGACGAAATCGACTTGGCGGTCATCTGCCCCTTGCTGGTCATGATGGCGGTATGCATATTCCTTACCTCAGGTAAGGCTTATAGCGTAGCGCGGCTAGCGGTTCGGGATCTGCGCCGCCTTCACCATCGCGTCGAGTTCAACCGAGCGGTGGTTGACATCTTTGTGGGTCAGGTGGGCGTTGATGGCGACGAGGTCGGGGCGGGTGTCGAGGAGGGCGATGGCATCGCGGGTTTTGACCAGGGGGCCGCGGTTGAGGATCGTGAAGATCTCGCGTTGAAGGCGCACGTCTTCCGGGTGGTCGACGGTGAGCCTGTAGGCGGGCCGCAGGAGGGCCGGATCGAGATCGAGCATGGCGATCTGAAATTCCGTCGGATGTTCCTTGATGTAAAGCGTCACGAGTTCCGAGCGGTGCCTGGGCTCGCCTCGATTCCACGAGCGCTTCAGCGCGTCACGGGAGATCACTTCCGCGAGGATGCCCATGAGGAGCGCTTCTCCGGGGACGTACGTGTAGTCGGCCTGGCGCTCGTGGTGGAGCTTCACCAGCGCGTCCATCGTGGCCACGTCGGTCAGCGGATTGTCTCCGGTCACTCGAACCACATGGTCCGCTGCGAACTCCCGGGCCGCGTCTACGTGGCGCTTGAGGACGTCGTCCTCGTCGCCGCGGAGCACGCGGACGCCGAGGCTTCGGCCGAGATCAGCGATGCCATCGTTCTCCGGATTCGCCGACGTGGCGAGCGCCACCTCATCGACGGTCCGGGAGGCCTGCATCCGCTTCAGCAGTACGGCGAGAAGCGGCTCGCCCGACAGCAGTTCCATCAGCGCCTTGCCGGGACAGCGGGCCGAAGCCATGCGCGCCGTCACCAGGCACACGGTGCGGCTCAATCGACCATGTCCTCCCGGATCGTGGCGTCGGCCTCGATCGGATGCTTCGCCCGGCGTCCCACGATGCGGTGGGTGTCGCGCGGCGAGAGGCCGGGGTCCCGTCCCGGATCGATGCGCTTGAAGTCGAGTTTTTCGGCGGTGATCACGTCGCCGCGGGCGATGAGCGTGCGGGCCACGATGAAGCGTCCCATTTTGCGGTGATACGAATCCGCGGCCGCGGACATGGGCTGGCCGGCCTCGCCGCGCGCTCGCTCCGCGGTGCGGATCATCTCGACCATCCGGTGAAAGTCTTCCGGGTTGAGCGACGATTGATAGTCGAAGCCCTTCTTCGACCGATCGAGGGTGAAATGTTTCTCGACGAGATCGGCGCCGTACGTGACCGAAAGGGCTGGAGCCATCAGAGCGAAGAGCGTCCCGCCATCGGTGTGATCGAGAAAACCTACAGGCACGCGGTAACGCGACTTGAGGCTCTCGAGTTCGCGGAATCGAATCTCCTCGACCGGCGTCGGGAACGTCTGGAAGCCGAAGAGCAGGCCGAGCTCGCGATCGGCCACGATAGAGAGGGCCTCGGCCAGCGCTTCTTCATTGACGCCGCCCGTCGCGAAGAACACGGGCTTCTTGACCTCCACCACCGCGCGGATGAAATCCTTGTTCTCCATGTCCGTGGTGTGAACCTTGTACGCATCGGCGCCCGCTTCCACCGCGAGTTCCAGCGACGGCGCGTCGAAGCACTCGGCCAGCAGCGACAGACCCGAGCCCTTGGCTTGAGACAGCACCTTCCGCCATTCCTTGTCGGTGAGTTCGATCTGCTCGAAGTCCTTGCGGCCGGGATGACGGTTCACCACCAGACGATCGGCCTTGAAGAGCTGGAACTTGATGCCGTCGGCGCCCATCCGGAACGCGGCGTCGAGCATCTTGAGGGCCTGATCGACCGAGCCCTCGTGGGCCGACGCGACCTCCGCGAGAACGAAGCAGGGTTGCGTGGAGCCGACTTCGCGCAATCCGATCCGGATCGTTGTGGGGTTCATGGGGGTGCTGCGGAGCCTAATTCAGTCCAGCCATCTGCGATACCAGTTTGATCAGGCGGTCGAGCGCTTTCCCGTCCACACCGTGGGCGACATCCACCAGGAACGCGTCACGGGATATTCGCCAGAGATCACGAGCTTCCGGGTTCATCATCAGGGCTTCGATGCTGGGTCCTGCGTCCCCTCCGTCGGGAACGCCCAGCGCGGCTCCGCTCGCCACCAGATCGCGCAGGTTGGACGGGTGCCTCAGAATCACCACCGGCACTCCCGCGACGAGGGCTTCCGTGGCCGCGAGAGATTCGACCGTCACCAGAAGGTCGGCCGCGGGCAGGATGTCGGTGAGCGACCGGTCCGCGATCACACGCACCCGATCACCGAGAGCGGCGGCGGCGATGTCGTGGTCGTAGGCATCGGCAGGCTCTGCGGGATGCGGCTTCACGAAAAGTCTTCCGCCTTCGATACGACGCACCGTGTCGAGCAGGCTGGCGAACGCGGGTCCTGAGGCCTTGTGGGTGTCGCGAATGCCGGCGTACCGGCTCGCGAGAACCACGAGCTTGTCGGATGCGACGATGGCGAGACTCTTCCGGCGCTCATTGCGGTCCACCGTCTTGATCTCCGCAGCCAGGGCGTCGTACCGGGGGGAACCCGTCGCGACCACACGGCCCTTCGGATACCGGAACGTCGTTTCGAGCAGTCGGACACCGTCGTCGCCGTTCATCGCAGTGAGGTCCGGAATCGGTGTGCCGAGAGCCACGTCTTCAGCCGTGCGCTCATACGAGAAGTAGTTCGGATAGAGGATGCCGTGCTGCAGGCCGAGGGTTTTGACCCTTAGGACCTTTGTGGCTTCGATGGCCGCGCGCCCCAGCCCGGAACTCTCCGCATACAGACAGACGAGGCGCGGATCGAGCTCGCGAAACGCCGCGTCGAACTCGAGAAGGCAGCGCGCCGCCCACGGAACCTGATAAAGCAGCGTGCGGCCAAGATCCTCCTGCGACAGGTCGTCGAACGCCACCCCTCGGTGTGAGAACGCCGCGCGCAGCGAGGCTGCATTCTGGAACCGGTGGCGAACGCCGAGCGCGTTTCCAAACGCCTTGAGCGCTGCCCCGGCGAGTCTCGGCGTCACGAAGCGGTTGATGTGGACGTAGCGATCGTCCTTCTGCAGGGAGAGGCGTTCCTTCCACTTCTCGGTCGTCGACCGCGTTCGGAACGAGCTCTGCGGCCCTACGCCGAGCGTGACGATGGGGAGTCCCCGCCGCTTCGACTCGGAAAGAAGCGCGTCCAGGTAGTGCTCGTAGTTCTCCTCTTTGCCCTCGCTCGTGGTGCGCGACTTCCAGAAGGCGGCATGGGAAACGAACACCACGGACCTCGGGATCAGCCGCTTTTCCCGCCCGCCTGCGCCTTTCGTGGCCGTGGCCACGAGCTTCGACGCTTCCAGAAGTCCGGCGGTGAGGGCGGATCTCTCGTGCGGATTTGGGTCGACGGTGGTTTTACCGCGCACCGAGCCAAGGCCTCGCGCCGCGCAGAACCGCTCGACCAGCAGCGTCTCGTCCAGAGTCAGACCGTGCGTGCGCGCTCCGCGGGCGCCGAACTTCTCCACCACCTTGAAGACCATCTCAAGAAAGCGGACTCGGCGCGCCGCCTTTGTGCTGTGGTGAAGGTACAACTCTGCCCACCACCAAAGCGTGGTCCCTCGATACCTGAGCGCCTCTTTGAGCGTCCGGCCCTCCGCGTCCACGGCCTTCGTTCCGAACGCTTGGGTCCAATCCGCGGCCGCTCGATACAGCGGCATCTCGGGATCGTCCCCCAGTGCGTCCACCGACCTCGCGAAGGGAATGGAGGCGCTGGCGAGCCGGTTGGCTGCGGCTTCCGAAACCGCGATCACACGCTCTCCGCGTTCACGTGCCCCCCGGGCGGCCTCAACGTCTGCGCCATCAAAGAAAAATAGCGGCTCAGCCAAGACGCTCTCCCAGCTTCCCCAAAGCACCCAGCAAATCCGGCTTCTCTCTCAAAACGCCAAAAAGCGGATCGTGCTCCAGCTTCTGGAGTCGAGGAATCGCGTTCATGATCGTGAACAGCCGGGGGGTGAGGCCCTCGCGGACTTCCGACCAATCAAGCGGCATCGACACCGGCGCTCCGGGCAGCGGCCTCACCGAGAAAGGCGCCACCAAAAGTTTCCCGTGGCCGTTCTGAAGGAAGTCGATGTAAACCTTGCCGCCGCGGTGGGCCGGAATACGCACGATGGTCGCGATTGTGTCACGCCGGGTCACGATCACCCGGGCCAGCAGTTCCGCGAACGTCTTGCATTGCTCGTGAGTGAGCGCGCCGCCCGTGGGCAGCAGGACATGCAAGCCGGACGATCCCGTGGTTTTGGCGAAACAGGGCAGGCCGATTTCATCGCAGAGCGCTTTCGCTTCCTGGGCCAGAGCGATCACGTGCTCGAAGGGCGCTTCTTTGGGATCGAGATCCAGAATGATCCAGTCGGGCCTCGCTGGATCCGAGGCCCGGGCATTCCACGCGTGGAGGACGATCGCGCCGAGGTTCGCGAGGAACAGAAGCGTTTCGAGATCTCCCTCGGTTCGATCTCCGCCGATGATCAGATCGAGTTCCTTTCCGGTGTCTTCGCTCCACAGGCGCTCGGTGCGCATCCAGCCCGGGATGAACGGCGGCGCATCCTTCTGAAAAAAGCTCTTGCCGTTGATGCCATCGGGATACCGCGTGAGCGTGATCGGCCGGTCCGCAAGGTAGGGCAGGAACCAGGGCGCCACGTTCCGGTAGTAGTTGATGAGATCGCCCTTCGTGTAGGGCACGGCGTTGACCTCCGAGGGCGGCCAGAAGACCTTGGTGAGATTGGTGAAGCGGACGGTCTTGTCGACGACGACCTGGGGTGCTTCGGTCCCGTCCTGTTTCTGTTTCTGGGCCTCCGCTCCCGCCCCCTCGCCCGGGCGAAGGCACTCTTCCGGGGGTTTGTCGTCGCGCCAGCGGAGAAACACCGGCTGACGCAGAAGACTTTGGGCGGACCACGATTTGAAGCGCACTTCGACCACGTGACGCGGCACCACGTACGTGCTGCCTTTGGGCTCATCGACAATCGGGCACGGCGGGTCTTGGAGTGTGTCCTTTTCAAGAAGGGCCCGGAACGTCTTGAGCTGGCCTTCGGTGAAGCCGCTGCCCACCCGACCTGCGTATTCGAGTCGTGGTTCGCTCAGCGCCTCCCCGGATCCGCCGGCGAAACGCGTGTAGGCGGCGAGGTGGAGCGCGCCGAAGCCGCTGCGCGAGCCATCGGGCGGGGTCATGCCGACCACCACGAAGTCCGCGATCTTGTCGGTCTTGAGCTTCAGCCACCGGTCGCTTCGTCCGCCGAGATATTTCGAGTCGGCGCGCTTGGCCATCACGCCTTCAAGGCTCATGCGCTGCACTTCGGCGAAGAACAAAACCCCGTCCGCGGAGATGTGGTCGACGAAACGCAGCGGCCCCGCCTTGGGGAGAACGTCGCGGAGGATGTTCTTTCGCTCGAGCAAAGGCAGGGATCGAAGGTCGAAATCGTCGAAGCCGAGAATGTCGAAGGTTTGGAGCGTCGCGGGAAGGCGCACGGCGGCGGCGGCCACATCCACGGTTCGGCGGAGCTGGGAACGCTGTTGCAGCCTCGAGAAGCTCGGGCGAGCGTTGTCGTCGAGACAGACCAGCTCGCCGTCCAGGACCAGCCGGGAGAAAGGAAGAAGCGACGCGGCCCGCGCGATCTCCGGATAGAGGTCGGTCGCCTTACTTCCGCGCCGATAGATGAGTTCGCACTTGCCGCCCTCGACCACGACGAGCAGCCGGTAACCGTCGTACTTGAGCTCAAAGATGAAGTTCGGATCGGAGAACGGCTCCTTGGCGTCCTCGGCGAGCATGAACTCGGCGCTCCTCTCAACCTTGCCGTGCGGCGCGCCGAGCCCCATAAGCCTTTCCCGAAGACTCGCGGCCTTTTTCGATCCTCCGTGGATTTCCTCCAGGGTGAGACCGGAGTAAATGGACTCGGGAGAGAGATACCGCGCACCCTCAGCGCCGGCGTAGGCGTCCGGCTTCTTGATCAGCAGCCACTCTTTCGACTCCGCCTGTCCCTGGCGCTTGGTCCGCACGAGCGTGAACCGTCCGTGCAATTTGAAGCCGCGGAGTTCGAAAAGCAGCTTCCCTTTTTCGAAACCCTCGTCTGGATTCTCGACGGGAATCCAGACGCCCTTGTCCCAGACGATGACTTCGCCCGCGCCGTAGTTGCCCTTTGGAATGACGCCCTCGAAATCGGCGTACTCGACGGGATGGTCCTCGACCATGACCGCGAGACGTTTCTCGGCCACATCCGTCGACGGGCCTTGGGGGATGGCCCAGCTGATCAGCGTGCCCCGCCACTCAAGCCGGAAGTCGTAGTGGAGCCGCCGCGCCGCATGTTTTTGGACCACGAACATTCTGGGCTTCGTCCAGTCCGGATCTTCAGACAGCCCGAGGCCGCCGAAGGGTTCGGGAGTCTGTGAGGCGTCGCGCTTGGCGCGGTAGGCCTCAAGCCCCGCGTCCTTCCGTTCCGGCATCTCCGCTTCTTAGCACAGGGCCCGCGAGGGCCGATTTCAACAATTCGCCGGAGCTTGAGAGAATACCGGACCGCCCGGTGGTTGACTTCGACAAGTCCCGCTGATACAAGGCATCAGCGGAACTATCGCAGTCGCCTCCCCTACTCCCCATGAACCCTCTCAAAACTCTCTTCAACAAAGTGTTCGATTCGGCGCCGCCCGCGGATCCTTCGAACGCGCCCAAGGAAGATGCCACTTTTGAATGGAACCCGGACGAGGAGACGGTGGCGCCCACCTCAGCGCGGACGCCTTCGTGGAAATGGGGAGACGCTCCAGACGAGGGTCGGAGCCGGTTCCTGGGCGAAGCGACCGACGCCGATATCGCAGCGTCGGTCCACAACCTTCCGCCGCCGATGTTCGAGGGAGGGGCTAAAGAGTCTGCCCTCGCCCACTCGCCGGCCGCCCCGGCGGGGACTCTTTGGAATGAGGCCGCGCCACCGCCCCCGCCGACCGGGCGACCAGAACCACAGCCCCCATCCCGCGCGAGCTCGGACCACTGGGCCAAGCCGAGTCTCCCCGAGCTCCCAGCGACTTCCTTCTCCTCCTTGCCGACCACCGACTCTCCGCCGGCTGCCCCGGTTTCCGATTTTGAAGACGTCTATCGGCGGGCGGGCATCAAGTCGCCTGTCCACGGTTACGGAGTCGAGCGTGTCTACCGCCTTCTCACCAGCCGTCGCCTGGCCGGTCTCGATTGGTCCGTCCGCCGCAGCGCGCTTCTGACCGCCCTCGATGCGGCCGGCGTTCCCCCCTCCGATGTGTCCCAGGATGCGGTGCTGCGGCGCAAGTCCCTCACCGCCTATGAAGCCGAGAAGGCCCTCGAACTTCAAAGCCTGAGGTCGCGGAACGAAAGCCGCGCCGAGGCGCTCCAGGACACGGTCGAGACATTCACCAGGCAAAAGCAGAGTCAGATCGAACGTCTGGCCCAGGGCAGCACCAGCGCCGTACGCGCTCAGTCGGATCTTGAGATCCGCAAGCGTATGGAGCAGGATCGCCTTTATCGGTCGCTCGCCTACTTTGTCGAGCCGCTTCCCTCTCCGGCGAGCGATGTCAGGCCAGCGTTTTCCGAAGCGTCCAGGGTCATCGAAAGGTTTGACCCCCCCAAACCCGAACCCGTGATCGAAGCCGTGACGGTCACGCCTTCATCGGAGGATGTGAGCGCCGACACGCGACCCATGTCCCAATCGGGTCTGGAGATGGCGCTTCGAGCCGCGGCCGAAGAGGCGCGAGCCGCCGGATGGGGTCGGACCGCGATGGTCGACGACAGTGCGGGTGGAGCGGTGGACGCCTTGCGCAAGCTTCGCGAAGACAAGAAACCGGACTCCGAGCCATGAGCAAAGTTCGCAATCTCGTGGGTCGGGGGGTCCGGCTGATCGAACCCACCGGCCTCGCCGATGGATCGAGCGAAAGGCTGGTCGAGATTCTTCCTCAGGCCTATGACGCGAAGCCCCACGATCACCCTCCGTCCAGGCTTCCCGCGGACATCATGGATTTTGGCGAGGTCTATCGGGAGGCTCGTATCGAGCCCCCCCCTCACGCCTATGGCATAGATAAAGTCGAATCGATGCTGAACCACCCCCGCCTGGTGGCGATTCGCCCCGAGCAGCGCGCCGCCGCCGTGCTGGCGGCCCTCGACGCAGCGGGCGTCGAGTTCACCGACGTTCTCCGCGACGCGGTTCTGCGCGACCAGGCCATTGAGCGTTTTTCTCTCGCCAAGGAAGCCGAAATGCAGGCGGAGCGCATGCGCGCGGAAGAGGCCGTGGTTCGGGCGAGACAGGAGCTCGACGCTTTTGTGACCGAGAAGCGAGCCGAGGTGGAGAGGCTTCGCCGCGAGATCAAGGAAGCCGAAGAGCGCTTTTCTGAGTTGCAGGAGCGCCGACGGGTCGAAGAACGTCGCATTCTTGAGGTCTCGGACCACCTTTCCGATGCTCCGCCATCGACCCGCGAAGAGCTGCCACTACTGGGCAGGCCCGCCGTCCTGCGTCCGCAAGGAGCCTGAAACTCCGCCGCCTCTTAAATCGCCGCCTCTTGAGGATGCGAAATGCAGATCAGAATCAGGCGCAACACCGGCGTTCCCGTTAAGGAACAGATTCGCGCCCAGATCGAACTCGCCATGCTCTCCGGCGAACTCCCGCGCGGCTCCCGCCTGCCTCCGATCCGAACCTGGGCACGGAAGCTACGTGTTCACGCGAACACCATCTCGGCGGCCTATCGAGAGTTGTCAGCCTCGGGCCACGTCGTCGTACGCTCCGGCTCCGGCGTTTTTGTCGAGCCCCGGCCGCGACGAACGGCCCTACAACCCACTGTCGCGGCCAAGCTTCAAGCGGCGGTCGAGGAGGCGATCGCCACCGGTCTCAGCACCGAGGACATCGTGGCCGCGGTGGCCCGATTTGCCGAACCACAAAAGCCCGAGGGCATTCTGGTGGTGGACCCTTCCACCGAGATGGGCGCTGTCTACGCGAGCGAGATCAGGGAGAGGCTCGGCGCCGAGGTTCGGGTAGCCACCCTCGACGACCTGGATCTGAACCCGAAGCTTGCCGCAGGTTTGGTGGTCGCCGTCCTTCCGTATCACGTGGGCCGGGTCGAGGGAATCGCCTCGCTCGGTCGCCTGGTCGTGTTCACCCTCAGCGTCCCGCCTCCCGAAGCTCTCATCCCCAAGGGAGTTTCCTCCGGGATGGTTCTGGTGGTGTCGGAAAGTCCCCTCTTTCTTTCCTTCGCGCGCGTGTCGCTTAAGAGCGTGCTCTCCGAAGACTTCGAGATTCAAACGTGTCCCCTTGAGAACGAACGGCTCTGGCGCCGTTTCCTCGCCGCGTCCGATGTGATCCTCGCGGATGCGGTTTCGGCGCCCCGCCTCATGCGCGCCGGAGCCAGACCCTTGACCCGTCTCAAGCTGCTTTCGGAGGATTCAATGACGCGGTTGAAAGACGCGCTCAAGAACCCGGTCGGCGCCTGAGAGTGGAGCCGCTCCTCGAGCACCCCATCAGGGGAGCACGCCTTGTCCTTCTCCCTCTCCTCTCGGTGACGATCGGCTCGCTCCTCGCACTTCTGCTCGGGGAAGTGCTATTCCGAACCCTCGGTCTGAAGGGTCAGGAGGCGGGGAGAGTTTTTCGGATCTCGAATGGGCCGAATCTCCAGTTCCCGGGTCGCGCCGGTCACATCGTGATCGATCTGTACAGCTCGAACCCACGCGGCACGTTCCCGATCGATCTGGGCGATGAGGCGACCCGGGAGAGGCTCATCCGCGAGCAGTTCGCCCGCGTCGACGAAGCGCGGAGAACCAATCCTTACGGGGTCGTCTTCGAGTACAACTCTCTCGGGTTTCGCGATCGTGAGTTCGGCCCCAAGGAAGCCGGGCTGAAGCGGGTGGCATTCGTGGGCGATTCATTCACCGAGGCCCAGGGCGTGGTGGAGGGCGCGTCGTCGGTGCGGCTGGTCGAAGGCCTGCTTCGCCAGAAGGAGGGTGCGATAGAGACTTGGAATCTGGGCGTGCGTGGGCACGACCTCAAGGACCTGGAGGCTGTGTTCGATACCGCTCTCGAACTGTCTCCGGATGCCGTCATCTTTGGAATGGTCCTGAACGATGCGGAACGCGATCCGGAACTCACCAGGAACTGGCCGCGGGTCAACGACTGGATCATGGTGCGTCGGCCGTCTTCCTCCTGGCTGGAACGGCACTCCTACCTCGTGGGGTTTGTGGCGAACCGCTATGAGGTGCGGCAAGCCTCTCGCGATACGACGGCCTGGTATCGAGCCCTCTACTCCGACCAGAACAAAGACGGCTGGATGCGAACTCGGGCCGCCCTGAAGCGGATTCAGGCCAAATGCCTGAAGCGAGGGATCGCCTTTGGAGTTGTGCTCTGGCCGCTGCTGGTCGGCCTTGAACCGGAGGCTTCCTACCCCTTCGAAGCCGCCCACGAACAGATAAGAAAGGGGGCCGAGCGGTCGGGGATTCCGTTTGTGGATTTGTTGCCGACGCTTCGAGGACGGGATTCGGCCTCACTCTGGGTTCATTCGAGCGACCTGCACCCGAACGAGAAGGCGCAGGCTCTGGTGGCAAAGGTCCTGGCCGAGTTCGCCCATCTTCGGCTTCTGGAGGCGTCCGAAGCCCGACCTGTGGCAAAATAAAGGGCTCCCCGCGCTGTTCCGAAGCGGGATTCTTGCTGGAGGCATAGATCATGGCGCGACGGTGCGCGATCACAGGTAAAAAACCGATGAGCGGGCACAACGTGTCCCACGCGAATAACCGCACCAAGCGGCGGTTTCTGCCGAACCTCATCACGAAGCGCATCTTCGTCCCGGAGATCGGCCGAACGGTTCGGTTGAAAATTTCCACGTCGGCTCTTCGGACGATCCAGAAGAAGGGTCTGATGAAGACCCTCAAAGACGAAGGCCTCAAACTCCGCGACGTCGCCTGAGGCTAGTCCTCCTTGTCGGCGCTCCCTGTCGTTCTCACTGACATCGAAGCCGCGGCGCAGAGGCTTGACGGTCACGCGTTCAAAACGCCGGTCCTGACCTCGGACACCATCGACTCGAAGACCGGCGGTTCCCTGTTCTTCAAGTGCGAGAACTTCCAACGGGCTGGAGCTTTCAAGTTCCGGGGCGCCTTCAACGCCCTGTCGAGACTCTCGGACGATGAACGGCGTCGGGGCGTCCTCACCTTCTCCTCCGGCAATCACGCGCAAGCCATCGCTCTTTCCGGGCGTCTGCTCTCGGTGCCGACGGTGGTGGTCATGCCCAGCGACGCGCCCGCGGTGAAGGTTCGGGCCACCCGCGGATACGGCGCTGAAGTTGTCCTTTACGACAGGAACGAGACCACTCGAGAAGCACTCGGGAAAACGATTTCCGACGAGCGGGGCCTGGTGACCATTC
>JANLWV010000489.1:0-1710 GCA_031364765.1 Vicinamibacteria bacterium | reverse complement strand
CAAGGCCCGATCGCCGAGGTGTTCTCGCGCCCTGCCTCGGTCGAAGCCGCCCGGGTCGTGGGGGTTGAGGCCGTGGTGCCGGCGCGCATCACGTCGCGCAGCAGCGAGGGCCTGGTGACCCTCGATGCCTCGGGCGTCATGCTGACGGCACTCGACCCGGGGCCGGGTATCGAACTGGTGTTCGCCTGCATTCGCGCGGATGAAGTCATCATCGAACCGGGCCTCGCGCCCACCAGCGCGCGCAATCGTCTGGCCGCAACGGTGAAGGCCGTGCATTTCGAGAGCGCCCTGGTCCGGGTCGAACTCGACTGCGGTTTTCCGCTCACCGCCTACATCACGCGCGCCGCCTTGCGGGAATTGGATCTTCGCGAAGGCTCGGCGGTGAGCGCTGTCATCAAGGCCCCGGCCGTGGACCTGGTGCCACGGGCGGGGGTCGCGTCATAAGGAGAGCAAAGCCATGCAAACCTGGAACCTGGTATTCCTGTTGGGGTTCGCGATCTACGTGGGAATCCGGGGCGTGTTTAGCGCGAAGACCAAGGCCAACGTCCAGGCGGAGCGACGCGTGGACCTGCAGGAACGTGTCCTGCTCTTTGCCGTCTTCATCGGCGGCCTTCTCCTGCCTGTGCTCTACCTGTTCACCTCGCTGCTGGCCTTCGCCGACTACAAGCTCCCCCCTTTTTTGCCCTGGTTCGGCGTGGTCGCCATGGCTTTCGGCCTCTGGCTGTTCTTTCGGTCTCATGCGGATCTCGGCCAGAACTGGTCCCTGACCCTGGAGATACGCGTCGGCCACGTCCTGGTGACACAGGGTGTTTACGCTTCGACCAGGCATCCCATGTATTCGGCCATCCTGCTCTTCAGCATCGCCCAGGGCCTGCTGCTCGCCAACTGGCTTGCGGGCTGGTCCGCTCTCGCAGCCGTCGGCCTGATGTGCGTCCTTCGTATCCCTCGCGAGGAACAGATGATGTGCGAAACCTTCGGCGAGGACTACCGCAGATACATGGCCCGCACCGGCCGGCTCTTTCCCCGAAGCAGGAAACTCACTCCGCCGGGGCCGCAAATTTGAAAGGCGAATTTCAGGCCCGCCGAAGCAGCCAGAGATCCTGCCAGGGGTTTCCCAGGGCGCCTTCTTTAATGTGGTCGATGATTCTCAAGCCTTCAGGAAGGTGAGTTCGAACGTAAGCTTCCGGATGGTAGGCGCCGCAGGCGTTGCTGCCAGGGCGATCGTCGTGGCGGACAACCAGATGGCCGGATTCAAACCGCGCTTTCTCCTCTTTGGAGAGTGGGGCCACGTAGCGGGCGCCGTGGGTGGAAAACACCAGGTGACCGCCTGGACGCAGCACACGGGCGAGTTCGTCCATCCACGGAAGCTGAAGCGCTTCCGGCAAATGAGTGAACACCGACAGCGAGTACACCAGGCCGAACTCTGAGGCGCCAAAGGCGAGAGGTGGCCGGAGGCCATTGGTTTCGAAGCGTGCTTCGGAAAGATGCCTGCGACACCAGGCAATGAGTCTGGGGTTTAGATCCGATCCACTGATTGGAGCATCGGAGCCCATGAAGTTGCGGAGGACTCGGCCACAGCCGCAGCCGAAGTCCAGAATGGGGCCAGCGGCCTCAACCGAAACGCCGTTCCGCTCCAGAATCCCTCGGACACTCTGCGCTCCGAGGCGTCCACCCTGGAGAAACCAGGCGATGTCCGGCGAAGCGGCCACC
>JANLWV010000460.1:0-2375 GCA_031364765.1 Vicinamibacteria bacterium | reverse complement strand
GGGCGGAAGCGGCCGCCTGCGGAGCTCTGGCGCGGAGCAGTCTACGCGGGATGGGCTTGTTCCTTCTTGAATTCGTCCGCGTCGTAGCTCAGGAACTTCGGCAGCATCAGGCCGCAGACGATCACGCCGATGACGCACAGGACGCCGCCGGACACCACGGAGGCCCGGACGCCGAAGGCCGCGGCCGCGAGGCCCGCCTCCACGTGCCCCAGCATGGGCCCGCTCAGGTAGCTCACCATTTCGATCCCGGCCAGCCGGCCCCGAAGATGATCGGGAATCGTCTGGTTCCACATAGTGGAGCGGAAGATCCCGCTCACCGCATCGGCGCCGCCCGCGACCGCGAGAAAGAACGTGGCGGGGACGATGGAGTCGCAGAACCCGAAGATCACAATCGCAACGCCCCACGCCGCGGCCGCAACCGTGACCGCGAGCCCGTGACGCTTCACGCGGCGGGTCCACCGGCTGGTGACGCTCGCGATGAAGGCGCCCACCGCCGGCGAGGCGTAGAGAATCCCAAGGACCCCCGGCCCGCCCAGGTTTTCCGACAGGGCGGGGAAGAGAGCCATGGGCATGCCGAAGACCATGGCCACAAAGTCCACGACGTACGTGCCGATCAGTTCCTGCCGGCTGCGCGCGTAGCGGAAGCCTTCGCGAACGCTCTCCAGGGTCGGACGCTCGAGGCCCGAAGGCGCAGTCGTCCGGCGAATCATGACCATGCACACGAGAGCCATCAGGTAGCTCAGAACGTCCATCGAATACGTGAACGCGAGCCCCATCGACGCGATCAGGACCCCGCCGATGGCCGGCCCCACGATCATCACGAAGCTGCCGCGGAATGATCCGAGCGCGGCCGCGGCGAGGAGTTCCTCCCTCGGCAGAAGCCGCGGCATCAGCGCGTCGATCGACGGTCGTTGCAGTCCGTTCATGCCGGACATGAACCCGGCAAGAACGTAGAGCGACCACACCGGAGGGGCATCCGAAAACGCCAGCAAAGCCAGAGTGAGACTGCCGGCGGCGAGAAGGACGTCCGTGACGATCACCATGCGTCGCCGATCGACGGAGTCGGCAAGGGCCCCGCCGATGAACGCGGTCAGCAGCAGCGGAATCAGCTCGGCCAGACCGAGGAGGCCCACCTGGAGCGATGAATGCGTCAGCTGATACATCTGATACGGCAGCGCGACATAGGTCAGCATGGTGCCCAGGAACGAGACCGACTGGGCGATATAGAGAAGGCGGTAGTCGCGATGCCGGCGCAGCGGTGTCAGGTCCATGGCGGGCTCCGCAGGCTACTAGAATCGCCGCATGGAAGACGCCTGGATCAAGTACGCCGAGGAGTTCACTTCGCCCGAGAGCGAGGTCCTGCAGGGCCTCGCCCGGGAGTGCTACGCGAACTACTCGAACCACTCGATGCTGTCCGGCTTCTTCCAGGGCAGAGTGTTGTCGATGGTCTCGAAGATGATCCAGCCAAAAGTGGTCCTGGAGATTGGCACGTACCTCGGCTATTCGGCGCTCTGCCTTGCCGAAGGGCTGGCCGAGGGCGGCAAGGTCATCACGCTCGACGTGGATGAGGCCACGAACAAGGTTGCGAAGTCCTTCGTGGCCAAGTCGCGGCATGCCGATCGGATCCAGTTTCGCCTCGGACCGGCGACCGAGATCATCCCGAAGCTGAAGGAGGCGTTTGACCTCGTCTTCATCGACGCCGACAAGCCGAACTACTCAAACTATTACAAGCTTGTTTTCGGCAAGGTCCGTCGCGGCGGTTTCATCATCGCCGACAACGTGTTGTGGAGCGGCAAGGTTCTCTTGAAGGAACAGGACGAGCACACGAAAGCGCTTCACTCCTTCAATCAGATGGCGAGAGCCGATCACCGCGTGACCCACGTCCTGCTTCCCATCCGCGATGGTTTGATGATCGTCCGCAAGGAGACGGACTGACCATGCCCGCGGCGTTTCTGGAGATTCAGGGCGCAGCCGCCGACCACCTCTTTCGCGAGGGCAGTGCTAAAGCCTCGTTCTGGGAGTCGCTCTTGGGCTCGAGCCTTCGGGCGAAGCGCCGAACCCACGTCTCGGCCCTTGCAGACGGCACCCGTGTGTTCGATGTTCCGCTGCACGCGGTGGAGCACGAGATCCTGCGCAGCGCCCTGGTGTGGATGACCTCCGAAGAGTTCGGCGACATGTGTCGAGAGGCCGCCGCATTGCTCGCGTCCAGGGATGTGCGGGTCAAGCTCGTCGGCTTGCAGCCACGCGGGCAGACCGTGGCCTCGTTCTCCCTCCGGTTCGAGCCGGAGAATCCGGGCACGCTCATCGCACCCGGAGTCCCAGGAGCGTTTCGTTCGTGGTTTGGGGCGGAGGGTTCGCGCATCGCCGAAGAGACT
>JANLWV010000348.1:0-5904 GCA_031364765.1 Vicinamibacteria bacterium | reverse complement strand
GCCCTCCGACGCGCGCGTGGCCGGCGGCCTGCCGACACAGCTCATCACGGGCTACTCGGATCTGGGCCGCCAGGCGACGAATCCGCAGTGGCAGTTCCCCGTGGTCTTCAACCCTAAGCTGAACTACACGCGCAGCATGGGACGTCATTCCCTGAAGCTCGGCGTCGAGTTCCAGCACATCGAGACCGAGGTGCAGGACGTGAACCCGCTCTACGGCCGCGACACCTACAGCGGTCAGTTCACCCGGCCAACCGGTGCGACCGCCAACAACGTTTACAACCTCGCGGACTTCATGTTCGGACTGCGCAGCCAGTACGCGCTCACCAACTTCTTCATCGCCAACATGCGGCAGAACCTCTACTTCGGATACGTGCAGGACGACTTCAAGGTCAACCACAAGCTCACACTAAACCTGGGTCTGCGCTACGAGTACGCGACGCCGCAGTGGGAGCGCGACAACAACGCAACCAACTTCGATCCCACCACCAGGACGCTGGTCAAGGCGACCAGCGACGACCGTTACCTGGTCGACCCGGACAAGAACAACTTCGGACCCCGCCTCGGTTTTGCCTACGCGATGGATCCGAAGACCGTGGTCCGAGGCGGTTACGGCATCGCCTTCATTCACTTCCACCGCGCGGGCGGTGGAAATCTTCTGCCCATCAACGGACCTCAGGTGATCACGGCCGTGGTTTCGCAGAGCAACCCTCTCGATCCCTCCTTCCGCCTCACCCAGGCGGGCTATCCCACCGATCTCACCAATCCGACCCGTTTCAATCCCCTGGTCGCGAACATCACGTACGTGCCGCGCGACAACAAGACCACGTCGATCCAGAGCTGGTTCCTGTCCGTTCAGCGCGAACTGGTGAAGAACGTGGTGGTGGACCTCGCCTACGTGGGCAACCACACGAAAGATTCGCTGCTGTTCGCGAACTACAACCAGGCCCAGCCGAATAATCCCGCGGGAACGATCGCCCTCGCCGCCCGCCGTCCGATTCCGCAGTACGGCGACATCACCTATGCCTTCAACGGCGGACTTTCGCGCTACAAGAGTTTCCAGATGCGTCTCGAAGGACGGCGCGGCAGCCTGACCTTCCTGAGTTCGCTGACCCTTTCCAAGGCGAAGGACAATGGCGCTGGATCTCTCGAAAACCCCAACGGGAACTTCCCCGCCCCTCAGGATTTCAATAACCTCGGCGCGGAGTATGAAACCTCGGCCTTCGATCAGCCGTGGAACAGCACGATCAGCCTGGTCTGGCAGGTTCCCTTCTTCAAGTCCAGCAAGGTCCTCGGCGGCTGGCAGATTGCCGCCATCAACAACATGTGGGCGGGCGAGGCGGTCACGTTCCAGTACACGCCCCTCGCCGCCGCCAGTGTCTCCGGCATCGCCCAGGACTTCCGCGGAGCCAACAACTACCGCCCGAACATCACCTGCAATCCGACCCTGCCGTCTGATCAGCGCACGGTGACGCGGTACTTCGACCCCGCCTGCGTTCAGGTTCCGACCGACCCCAGCAACCCGTTTGGAAACGCTCCCCGAAACTCGGCTCGTGGCGATTCCATCTATCAGCTGGACATGGCTCTGTCGAAGTCGTTCGACGTGTTCAAGGGCAATCGCATCGAGCTCCGCGTAGAGGCGTTCAACGTTCTCAATAAGACGAACTTCAGAGCACCCATCGGCAACCGCAGCGCCGCGACGTTTGGAACCATCACCACGACGTACGATCCGCGTCAGATCCAATTGGGCGTGAAGGTCGCGTTTTAGAAAACCGTTCGTCACCCACAGCAAAGGCCGGCGGTCCGGTTTAATACGGCCGCATGTCTTGCCTGGATCCCGGCTTTTGCCGGGATGACCTCGAAGGCCCATCCGCGGCATTTCGGTTGCCGCGCCAAGGTTCTTTTCCTGGAATTAACGCGCCCGACCCGTGGTCTTTTCTTGGGATCCCTAGGGTGCCTGGTCCTCCACCCGCTCTTTTTTTGGGGGACGCGCCTGTGATCATGAACTTGACCCCCGAGTAAGATTGGGTCGGAACGCCTTCATGATTCGTGTGGTTTTCGCGTGCGTCCATAACGCCGGTCGATCACAGATGGCCGCAGCCTGGTTCAATCGGATCGCCGATCCGTTGAAGGCGCGTGCAATCTCGGCAGGCACCCAGCCGGCGAACCATGTCCATCCCGTGGTGATCGAAGCGATGAAGGAGAAGGGCGTCGATCTCTCCGCGGCCGAGCCCCAGAAGCTCACGATGGAGCTGGCGCGGGGGGCCGCGTTTCTCGTCACCATGGGGTGTGGCGAGAACTGCCCCTACGTTCCCGGGGTCCCTGTCCTCGACTGGCCTCTTCCTGACCCCAAGGGCCAGGGCATCGAGTTTGTGCGCGTCGTTCGAGACGACGCGGAGGCCTTGGTGCGAGACTTCGTGAAGCAGAACGCCTGGGGATAAGAAGAACCGGCGTCAGCGTCGGGCTTTCGCGGAGCCGAGCGGCCACACGATTTGGCCCGGCAAACTTGCAGGCATCTCCTGGTCCCCTGGGTAGCCGAGCCGGGTGGGATTTTTTTCGCGGGGCCAGTAGGCGGTGCCGAAGAGATGGTCCCAGAGACTGAAGACGACGCCGAAGTTCTTAGCGGCGCCTCCTTCGTTCGACTCGTCGTGATGCCACAGATGCATGCGGGGACTGTTCAGCAGGTAGCCGAGAGGCCCCAGGCTTACGTTGAGGTTCGCGTGGTTGAAATCACCCCAGATCGTCGCGACCACGGCGACCGCGAAGACGGCTTCGGGCGAAGCGTTGAGCCAGGCCAGGGGCAGCCACTGGAGGCTCCGGTAAACCAGGACCTCCATCCAGTGGAAATGCCAATTGCCGAGCCAGTCCATGGTGGTGATCGAGTGATGCACCTTGTGGAATGCCCAGAGCCAGGGCACGCGGTGCAGCAGGTTGTGAATACACCATTGAAGGAAATCGGAGAGGATCAGAAAGGCCAGGAACTGCCAGGCAAAGCTCCACGCCTGGACCGGAGAACCTTCCAACTGAACCCCGAGCGCTTGAAGCCCCCTGGTCGCCGCGAGGGCCACCGCACCCGCGAATCCCGCAGTCAAGAGGGAAAAGACGTGCCCGTTGAGTGCTAAAAAACCGATGTCGCGCCACCAGCCCGCCCGAACGAGCCGCTGTTCCTTGCGCCAGGGGAGGAGCCGCTCCAGGAGGACAAAGCCGGCGGAGATGCCGAGAAACCAGCTCAGGTAAGACATCAGCGTGCTTCTCCCTGCGGGCGTGGTTTAGCGGTCCTGCGGCTCCTACTTCTTCGCCGGCTGGTCGGCGACTGGTTCACAGCAGCACTTTTCCACGGTCTTACCCGCGAGCGGGCAATAGGTCTTGCCCTCCCGCTGCTCGCAACAACATTTGTCGACAACCTTGCCGGTGAGCGTGCATCGCATCTTTGGGGCCGGCTTCGCCTTGGCTGCGTCGGCAGCCTGGGGCTTTTTTTGGCAGCAGAGGGGTGTGTCCTTAGCGGCGCCCGCTACAGTTCCTGCTCCGAGTAATCCGATAAATCCAACTGCGACCAAAGTCTTGAACTTCATAGTCTTTTCCTTTCGTTTAGTCCTTCAACGAGCCAGTTTGAAAATCACTTTCATCAGATCGTCGTATACGTCGTGCTGCCGCCCTTCCCTCAGGGCCTCGGTTGCGCACCGCTCCAGGTAGTTCAGAACCATCACCCGGCTGAAGCCACGCAGCGCCTCGTGAGCGGCCGAGACCTGGGTCAGGATGTCCATGCAGGCACGGTTGTCATTCAACATGCGCTCGACGCCAGCGACCTGACCCTGCAGCCGCTTGAGCCGCCTTCGTAGCTCTGCCTTGCGTTCGTCGGGAACAAAGGTCTCATTCAGCAGTCGAAGAGCGATTGGTTTTTTCCGTGTCGGAACCACGGGCAGATAATACCCTACTGGGTATGCACGGCGCCAGAGAGAATTCTTGTTTCGACCTATTTCGCGCCGAAGTGCGCTTTAGAGCTTTGCGTGACGCAGCCGCAAGGCGTTGCTGATCACCGAGACGGAGCTAAGGCTCATGGCCGCCGCCGCGATCATGGGCGAGAGCAGCAGACCGAAGAACGGGTAGAGAACGCCGGCGGCGAGCGGCACGCCGAGCGAGTTGTAGATGAAGGCGAAGAAGAGGTTCTGCCGGATGTTCTTCATCGTGGCTTGAGACAGTCGGCGCGCCCGCGCGATTCCGCGCAGGTCGCCCTTGATCAGTGTGACTCCCGCGGTCTGGATGGCGACGTCGGTGCCGGTCCCCATGGCAATGCCAACCTGGGCCTGGGCGAGAGCGGGAGCGTCGTTGATACCATCACCTGCCATCGCGACGGTCTTCCCGCTCGCCTGAAGTTTCTTGACGACATCCACTTTGTGGGCGGGCAGGACCTCAGCGATGACGTCTTCGCCGCTGAAGCCCAGCTTGCCAGCCACCGCCGAAGCGGTGGCTCGGTTGTCGCCGGTGAGCATCACCACCCGCAGGCCTGCCTCTCTCAACTGCGCGAGAGCCTCCTGCGTTGAGGTCTTGATCGGATCGGCGGCTCCCAAGAGGCCGGCGGCCTTTCCATCGACCACCAGGAACATGACGGTCTGAGCTTCGGCGCGGAGCGCCTCGGCCCGGGGCATCAGGGCGCTCGCATCGACGCTGAGATCGCTCAAGAGCGCCGCGTTTCCGAGGGCAAGCTTTCGTCCCTCGATCGTCCCCAGAACACCTTTGCCCGTGACCGACTGAAAGCCTTCGGCAGGAGTGAGGTTCAGGCGCTTCGCCTCCGCTCCAGAAACGATGGCGGCGGCCAGCGGATGCTCACTGCCACGTTCGAGACTCGCGGCGAGAAGCAGAACATCGTCTTCGCTGAAGCCGGGCAATGCCATCACCGCCGCGAGTTTTGGTTTTCCTTCGGTCAGTGTCCCGGTCTTGTCCACAACCAGCGTGTCGACCTTCTCCATCGCTTCGAGGGCGGCCGCGTCCTTGACCAGAACGCCGGCGGAAGCGCCGCGGCCCACCCCGACCATGATCGACATCGGTGTGGCGAGACCCAGGGCGCACGGGCACGCGATGATCAGCACGGCCACCGCGTTCACCAGGGCGTGAGCGAGGCGGGGCTCGGGTCCGAAGAGCGCCCAGGCCAGAAACGTCAAAGCCGAGATGGCGATGACCGCGGGAACGAACCACGAAGCCACGACATCGGCCAGGCGCTGGATGGGAGCGCGGCTTCGCTGGGCGTCGCCGACCATCTTCACGATCTGCGCAAGAAGCGTGTCGCCTCCCACGCGTTCCGCCCGGACGACGAGACCGCCGGTTCCATTGATCGTGGCGCCGGTCACGAGGTCTCCGGTTCGCTTCGCAACCGGCAAAGGCTCTCCGCTGATCATCGACTCATCGACGGCGCTCCCACCTTCGAGCACGACGCCGTCCACCGGGACCTTCTCGCCGGGCCGCACCCGCAGACGATCTCCAACCGTCACGAGTTCAAGAAACACGTCTGTTTCAGTTCCGTCTGTCGCGATGCGGCGCGCGGTCTTCGGCGCGAGGCCAAGCAAGGCGCGAATGGCGCTGCCGGTGCGAGAGCGGGCGCGCAGTTCGAGGACCTGGCCCAACAAGACGAGGACAGTGATGACGCTCGCCGCCTCGAAGTACCGGTCGACCTGACCGTGGTGGCCGCGGAATGAGTCAGGAAAGAGCGATGGGAAGAGCGTCGCCACCACGCTGAACGAGTACGCCGCTCCGGTCCCGATGCCGATGAGCGTGAACATATTCAGGCTTCGATTCACGAACGACGCCCACATGCGCTCGAAGAACGGCCAGCCCGCCCACAAGACGACCGGTGTTGAGAGCGCCAACTCAAGGAACGCCTGACTCTTAGGCGTTAGCACGTTCTGAAACGGG
>JANLWV010000342.1:0-1600 GCA_031364765.1 Vicinamibacteria bacterium | reverse complement strand
TTCGCTTTCGCCTACGCTCGGGCCAACGGGCGGAAACGAATCACCGCAGTTCACAAAGCAAACATCATGAAGCTCTCGGACGGCCTCTTCCTTGACTGCTGCCTTAAGGTGGCGGCGGAGTTTCCCGACATCAAGTACGACGACATCATCGTCGACAACTGCTGCATGCAGCTCGTCCTCGACCCCACACGTTTCGACATGCTGCTGCTTGAAAACCTCTACGGCGACATCGTCTCCGACCTGTGCGCCGGCCTGGTGGGCGGCCTCGGTCTCGCTCCCGGCGCGAACATCGGTGAGAAAGGCGCGATGTTCGAGGCGGTTCACGGAAGCGCGCCGGACATCGCGGGCAAGGGCATCGCGAATCCCATCGCTCTGATCCTTTCGGGAGCGATGCTCCTCGACTACATCGGTGAGAACGCGGCCGGCAATCGGGTGCGGAACGCGGTTCTCTCCCTGTTGAAGGAAGGCAAGCACCTTCCCCGGGACCTCGGTGGCTCCGCCTCGACCACCGAAATCGCCGAAGCTATCGTCACCCGGGTTTCGAGCTGACTGCTTCGAGAAGGTCGCGGGTCGCGCGGGCTTTCGCCTTCGGGCTCGTGATGGCCGCAACCGCGGTGGCCCAGGAGGAGGCTCTGCTCCCGGAAGGCAATGCCTACGTTCGCCGCGTGCTCCAGGGGCCCCGCCCGCAGGATGGCGCGATCAACGACTATTCGTACGACCTCGAAGAGACGAAAGAGAACCTCGACAAGAGAGGGATCGCCAGTTCACGCGAGACGCGGGTGTTTCAGGTTTACTTCGTCGAGAGGCGTCCGGTTCGGCGTTTGGTTTCAAGAAACGGGATCCCGCTCAGTCCCAAAGAGCAGGCCGCGGTCGACCGGAAAGCGGAAGAAAAGGCCAGCGCCATCTCGGAAGGAAGAACGACGAGCGAACAACCCGGGGTTCGGCTGTCCGGCCTCGTGGATTCCTTGGAGTTCACGACCCTGGGCCGGGAGGAGCGCGGGGGTCGAAAGACGCTGGTGTTCGACTTCAAACCGCGGAAGGACGGGAAAACCCAGACCGGGTCCGGCCGCGGCACCGATGCGGTCGTCAGGATCCTGACCGGGCGAGCCCACATCGACGAAGCGGACCAACGGGTCGTCCGGCTGGACGCCCGAAACGCGCCGGGGAAGAAAGTGAGCGTAGCCACCGGTGTGAAGGTCGCGACCATCGAGCTCCTGATGGAGTTCGTTCGGGTCGAGGGTCCGGTCTGGCTTCCGCAAAGGGTGGTGACTCTCGCCACCGGCCGCGCCTTTCTCTTCAAGACCTTCCGTGTCCGCCAGACCACGACGTACTCCAACTACTTGAGGTTCAAAGTGGACACCGAAGAGCGCGCCGTTCGCTAGCCACGGGATCGTACTCGTACACGTAAACGTGCTCGCTCGTCGCGGTGGTTGACCCGATGAAGGGAATTCGGTCAGGATCACGCGGCCGCGTCGAGTAGCGCGCGCGGGTTGCGTTCAGCGACCATCAGGAGCGTCCTAGCCGGCCCGGATGGCGCGCGGCGTCCCTGTTCCCAGTCCTGAAGCGTGCGCACGGAGACGCCCATCAGCTTTGCGAACTG
>JANLWV010000327.1:0-12185 GCA_031364765.1 Vicinamibacteria bacterium | reverse complement strand
ATCGGAGACATCCGCTCGGTTAGTTCGGCTGAGGCCGCTTACGCGTCAGCCTCCGGAGGCGCCTTCGGCACGCTTGCTTGCCTCTCGGTACCGTCTGGCGCAGCCTGCATCTCGGCTTACCCGGCAGCCGCCCCGACGTTCATCGACGCGAACATCGCGGCTACATCGGCGCGCAGCGGCTACAATCGCGGCTTCACCGCAGGCGCCGCGATGTCCGGCTTGGGAGCCGGCAATATCGACGGCTACCTGTATTCGGCCGTTCCGACAACGATCAACCAGACGGGCGTGCGGGGCTTTGCCGGGGACGCCAGCGGTCGCATCTGCTTCACGCAGAACGGGACGGTTCCGCCGGTGTCAGGCGCCGCCCTCACCGCCGCCTGCGAGGTGATCAGGTAACTCCGCCTCTCCGAGCGTTTGGCTGGGCCCGACATCGGGCCCAGCTTTTTTATTAGGGCCGATAAAAGAACTCTTAGGTCAACAATGGCAACCGCCCGATACCAAGGAGTTCGTGGCGGATACGAAAACGCCACCCCCCGGACGCCCGTGATGGGTTGAGCGAAGCCAACGGACCAACCCATCCAGGCCTTTGCAGGATCTTCTCGATTCTGCGCTTCACGCCTGTCCAGGGCTCACATGATTTGACTCTCCGACACAAGAGGCGAAAATAGGGCGAACATGCCCGCCCGCCCTCTTCGCAAAAAAATCCTCGAAGACCTTCTCGCCGAGAAGAGACTTCTGGGCGCTCAAGCCGCTTTCGAGTCTGTCCTTGAACCCGAAGGATGGGTGACGGGGCTCGCTCACTGGAACATCATCCTTGGCCAGGGCTTTCGAAAGGGGAGCGTCGGCGAGATTGTGGGGAGCGCCTCCTCGGGCCGCACGGCTCTGGCTCTGGCCTTGGCGGCTCATGTTTCGCGTGAGGATCTCGTCGCCTGGATTGACCCTCTCGATCACTTTTCGCCTCAGGCCGCCTTTCACGCGGGCGTTGAGTTTCGGAATTTTGTCTGGCTTCGTGGAAAGCCGGCCAAGGAACGCCTTCTTGCCCATGCGATTGGCGCGGCGCATGCCCTTGCTGCCGCGTCGCTCTTTGACGTCGTGGTTCTGGACTTTGCCGATCTGCCGGAACGTCTTTTGAAAGCGCTTCCGACGGCATGGAATGTCCGGCTGTTGCGCGCCTTTGAATCCACAGAAACCGCGTGCGTTGTGCTCACGCGCTCTCATTGGGGCGCCAGCCCGCGGGGACTTTCGATTCGTCTCCGTGCCGACAAACGGTTGTTCGTACAGACGGGACGGGGACGTCTGCTGAAACACGTGAGCCTGGCCGCAACGCAGAGCTGGCCGTTCCTAAAAACCGCGACGATTGATCTCGACGTGCGCCCGCGATGAGTTTCGAAGTACCGCGGCTCTTCGGTTGTGTGGTGGCTCCCGAGGAGCGCTTCACATCCCAGTTGATGAAGCTCTCGAAGGACTTCACGCCGAGATATGAAGTCGAGAAAGGCTCTCTGGCTCTTCTCGATCTCTCGGGTCTCTCCCATCTTTTCCAGAATCCTCACGATCTTGGGGCTTCGATCAGGGCCTCTGCTCTCGGCTACGGCATCGAATCGCCACGCATCGCACTCGCGACCCGCCTTCAGGCCGCCCGCCGCCTGGCCTTTTTCCGTCCTGGCCTCTCCATAGCTCTTGATGAGAAGACTGAGGTGGAGCTCTTAGGCGCGCTGCCTCTGGAAAGTCTCGATCTCGACGATCGCACTCTGGCGCGCCTGCGGAACTGGGGGCTTCACAACTCGCGTGATCTCGCCAGGCTTCCCGCGAGCGATCTTCGGGCGCGTGGTGGCGCTCCGTTGGTTCGCGCTTACGAATCGTCGTCGGGGCGGGATGAGCGCCTGCTCGTGCCGGTGCAAGAGAAGCCAGATGACGGTCTCGGCCTCGATCCTGGCTTTGGCGTCGAAGACCTTTCGCAACTCGTCTTTCTGATGTTTCGGCTCCTCGACCCTTTGTGCGTGAAGCTCAAGTCGAGTGGTCGAGCCGCCACCGCGTTTGAGGTGTCGCTCTCCCTCGAGAACGGAACCAACGATGCCCGTCTGATTCGGTCGCCTTCGCCCTCCGCGGACAACACCGCCTGGCGCACTCTCGTTCGATTGCACCTCGAAGGTCGCCCGCCCATGGCGCCGGTTCTTTCCCTGTCGCTCCGCGCCGAGTCCACGAACGCGCGCGCGGTTCAGTTCTCATTCACAGGTGCAGGACGAAGCAGTCCCGAGAAAGTGGCGAGTGTGCTGGCACGGCTTCAGCGTTTCTTTCCGGAAGATCGAATCGGTTCACCGCAGCTACTGGATACGCACACGCCCGATCAGTTTGAACTGCGCCCTTTCGATCCGGTGGTTGGCTTGGCGGCGAATAAGAAGAACATGCAGGCCAAAGAAACCGCCAGACCGATATCCCGTCCGCCCGCTACGGCGCTCCGCGCGATTCGTCCGCCCGCCCACGCCCGTGTTCGCGTGGACATGAACGGCGGGCCCGTCTCGCTTCAGGTTTCCGACCACGATCGCTTCCTGAATATCCGTGGCCGCGTGCAGGCCTGCGCTGGCCCTTATCTCCTGTCGACGCAGTGGTGGAACGAAGAAGCCTTCGCGCGCGAAGAGTGGGACGTGGAGATTGCCGGTGAGGAAACGCAGGGCGCCTATCTGATTTTTAGAGACCCCAGAAACGACACGTGGTACCTTGCCGCCGAGATCGACTAGGGCAAGAATGCTCAGTGTCGAGTCGACAGCCAGGCGGAGGCGAAGTCTGCGGCCCCTGCCTCAAAAGGAACATATGTGCTAAGTTTCCAGGCCTTGGAGGTTGCGATGCTCCTATCGCTTGGGAGCCGACCTTTGTTGGAGATAGTCCAATGAGGCGAGGCTCAAGGCGACGGCATCGACGCAACAGGCAAGAATGGTCCCCCCAGGGCGCCCCGCAAGGGAATCCTGGGCAACAGGGAAACCAGCCGCAAGGTTCCCGGGGACCAGTCAGGGACCCACGACAGGTTCCGGTTCCAGCCGAAGGCGAAACGTTCCCTTTTCTTGGGATCGCCGAGGTCACGGAAAATGTCGGCGGGTTTGTACGGCAGGCTTCTCAAAACTACCTGCCTTCGCGTGAAGACGTGGTCATTCCGCCATCCGTCATGCGGGACTATGCCTTGCGCGACGGCACGCAGATTGAAGGTCTTTGCCGTGAAGCCTCGGGCGTCAAGGTCGTCGTAGAAATTCAAAAGGCCAGCGGTCTTGAAATGGCGCAGTACCGTTTACTGCCCCATTTCGCTGACCTCACGTCTATTAGTCCGATAAAGGCCTTCCGCCTGGCCGATGAGCCAGGCGCGGAACTCACTTTGCGTGTTTTGGACCTCGTGGCCCCCATCGGCAAAGGCCAGCGCGGTCTCATTGTGTCTCCGCCCAAGGCTGGCAAGACCACGATCCTTGAGCACATCGGCCTCGCCATCGTAAAGAATCACCCTGAAGCGCACCTCATGCTGATGCTCGTGGACGAGCGTCCCGAAGAAGTCACGCACTTCAAACGGGTTTTGGGCATGGCGGAGATTCTGGCCTCCACCTCCGACTCGGCTTCCGATGCCCACATCCGTCTGGCCCGGCTCTGCCTGGAACGGGCGAAGCGCATGGTCGAGGCGAAGAAGGATGTGGTCATTCTTCTCGACTCCCTCACCCGCCTCGGACGCGCGAGCAATCGCGAGACCGGCCCCGGCGGACGGACGATGTCGGGCGGCGTCGACTCCAAGGCCCTGCAGTTCCCGCGTCAGTTTTTCGGCGCGGCGCGCACCTGCGAAGGCAACGGATCGCTCACCATCATCGCCACCGCACTCATCGAGACCGGCTCGCGCATGGATGAAGTCATCTTCCAGGAGTTCAAGGGAACCGGGAACATGGAGATCATCCTGGACCGGCAGATTGCCGAAAGACGCATCTTCCCGGCGGTCGACGTCCTGAAGTCGGGCACGCGCCGTGAAGAGCTGCTCATGACCGCAGACGAGTTGCGGCAGCGCCACACCCTCCGCCGCGCGCTCGCGGAGATGAGCTCCACGGAAGCCGCGCAGTTCCTCACCGACCGGCTGTCGAAGACGCAGACGAATCGGGGCTTCCTGGAAACGCTCGTTCCCCCGCCCACGACCGCTCGCCGTCTGCTGCGGTAGCCTAGTCCCGACGGCGGATCCGTTCCTCAGATGAGAAACGGGTTCTGCTCAAATCAGGATCGGGAGGCTTGTGGCATGGAGAGTGAAACGCACCGCTGGTATTCGGACCGCATTGGCCGTGATGTTCATGTTCGGGTCTATGGCCACTTTGGCCAGCCTGTCCTCGTCTTCCCGACGAGCGGCGGCGACGAGCGCGAATACGAAGGCCAGGGAATGATGGATGCGCTGGGGCATCACATGCAGGCGGGCCGGGTGAAGTTTTTCTGTGTGAACTCGGTCAACCGCGACTCCTGGTACAACCAGAATATCCACCCTGCGGACCGGGCGAAATTCCAGGTGGCCTACGATTCGGCGATCGCCAACGAAGTCCTCCCCTTCATCGAGAACCACTGCAACGCCCGCGGAATCGCGATCACCACCATCGGGGCCTCCTTCGGCGCCTACCACGCAGCCAACACCCTCTTCAAGCATCCGACCCGGGTGCGGCGGTGCCTGGCTCTCTCCGGCATCTACGACCTTCGTCGTTTCATGGACGGTCACTACGACGACAATTTCTATTTCAACAATCCCGTCGACTACATGGCGAACCTGACGGACTGGAACGTCCTTCAGTATCTGCATCAGTGCGATATCCGCCTGGTCACCGGGAACGGCCCCTATGAGGACAGTGGTCCATCAAGGCGAATGTCCGACATCCTGGCCTCCCATGGAATACCCCATCACCTCGATGACTGGCGCGAGCAGGGCGGCCACGATTGGCCGTACTGGAAGCATCAGATGGACGTCTACATCTCCAGGTTGTTTTAGTGTCCAATGCGCGCCGTCTCCGGGCTGCTTCTCGTCCTTCTTGTGTCGGCGTTCGCACGCCCGGCCGAAGCGCCCAAACCCGGGTGTGCCCTCGTCACCGCCTGCGCCCTCGACGTCGTGGTCGCGACTTGCACCGCCGAACAGTCGCGACCGGTGCGCGGAGTCGTCTACGACGCTCCGCGGTGTGCCGAGCCGCGGGATCTTCTGACTCACGGAGTCAGCCCCGCGGATGGCATCGGGGCTTTCGTCTATCCCTTCCTCGGCGGACGGTATCGCGTGGTTTACAGCGTGGCCGGCGAAGCCCCGATCAGCGAGGCGCGATTTGAATATCTCGCCCAGAACCTTGCCCTGGCGGCGCGCCTGGCCACCCGATTTTCCAGGACGCGGTACGTCCTGCGGTATGTCGACGCCACCACGAAACGCTTTCACGCTTCCCGCGCCGACGCGCTTACCGGCGATGCTGAGCTTCTCTTCTTCGACGTTCCGAAGAAATGGCGCACGTACTACGGCTGGGGCCATTCGAAGTTCGGGCCCTGGAAACTGCGAGGCTCAGCGTACGTCGACATACGGATCCGCCCGAGCCTGAAGAACCCCAGGGGCCTTGCCTACGACGTCCGGATTCGAACCGCGCCGACAAACGCGATGGCGAACGCCATCATGGGTCTGGGTCTGTTCAAGGGTTATGTGGTCGGTCAGATCGAGGACACGATGAAGGATCTTCTGGCCGCCGCGGCGGCGCTCTCCGCCCAAGACCTCGAGGCGATCCTCAAGGATCCGAGTTTCAGTCCGGAAGACTACGAAAAGATCCGCGTGCTCTCCGCCCTCCAGGACTAGCCCGAAGTCGCGAGGCTACGCGTCGCGCAGGGCCTGGGTGATCGGCATCCGCGCTGCGCGCAATGCCGGAAGCAAGCCGCCCACGAGGCCCATCAGAGCCGCGAACACCATGCCGGTGATCAGGATCTCCGGCGTCAGTTGGAACGAGAAGGCCACCTCACTGAAGCTCTGGGTCTGCGCGGTGCCGGTCGAGAAGCCATTCATCGGAAGAGCGAGGAGACACCCGATGGCTCCCGCGAGCGTCGCGAGAAACATCGATTCCAGCACAAAAGAGGACAGGATCGAAAACCGCGAGAAGCCAAGGGCGCGTAGTGTGCCGATCTCACGAGTCCGCGACGCCACAATGGCATACATCGTATTCATGGCGCCGAAGACGGCGCCGACACCCATGACAAGCGCGACAAAGGCTGCGAGACCCCTCAGGATCGTGGCCAGCGGGCCGGCCTGGTCATCGTAATACTTGTTCTCGGGGACCGCCTGGAGCTGCATTTGCGGCTGGGCTCTGATCCACTTGTCGAGGGCTCCGATCTGCGAGGCGTCCTTCATGCGCACCACCACCGAGTTCGATCCGGCTCCGCGCTGGAACATGGCGCCCATGACATCGAAGTCTCCCCAGATCTCGCTTTCGAAAGCGCCGCCTTGAGACTCGAAGACACCGACCACCAGGAAACTCTTGTCCATGTACTTCACACGCTGACCCACGTTCAGGCCCTCGACACGTCCCATGATTTTGCCGCCCACGATGACCTCATCGAGGCCTTGCTGAAAGTTCCGGCCATCCACGATCTGGATTCCCCCGCGCACTTCGAAGGCCTGCGGCGTCACCGCGCGGAGAGTGACGTTCGTGGGGCCGCCGTTGTCGACCTTGGGCAGGCTCATCACCACCACCCAATCCCACGCCGCCATCGCCGTGCCGTCGGGACGTCGCGCGATGCGCTCATCGGAGAGGATGGTATTGCGGACATTGATGCCCACCCCCGAGGTCAACTCGGAGGCCGACCCGCGCTGGACGATGAGAGCGTTGTCGGGCCGGCCGGTCGCGCGCAAAGCCATCTGGAAACCCGCGGACATGGAAAGCAGGACCGCGAACACCGCGACCACGAGGGAGATCCCCGAGATCGCGAGTAGTGTGACCTGCCAGCGCACCCGAACATTGCGGATGTTGTACGAGATCGGAAGGGCCACGCTAAACCGTCCTCAGGATGTCGGTGATCTTCGCCCGGTACGCGGCAAGCGCGGGCACCAGACCGGCGAACAAGCCAAGGACCACCGCGATGAAGAAACCCAGCGTCGCTACCGCCGGCTTGAGTTCGAGACCGGAGAGGCCGATGCCCGCCAGGATTTCCGCGACCCCGGGCGCGTGGGAGACGAAGTAGAGCAGGGTCTGACTTCCGAAGACGCCAAGGGCTCCGCCCAGGACGCCCAGGAGAAGCGCTTCGCCGACCACAAACCCCATCACGTGCGCGCTCGAAAAACCGAGTGTTTTCAGGACGCCGATCTCCGTCCGTCTTTCGCGAACCGCCATGCTCATCGTATTCGCAGTGACGAGCAGGATCGTGAAGGCGACGGCAAGGCCGATGCCGTTCAGCAGGAGGGCCAGATTGCCCGCCATGGCGATGAAGCTCGCCTTGAACGCCTGTTCGGTCTCGGTGATGGAGGTGGCGCTGCTATTCTCGAAGAGCGCGTCAATCGATTTGCCTACCGTGGCGGCCTGATCGCCGTTCGCGATTTCTACGGCGTACGTTCCCACTCCGATCTCGCGGCCTACGCCTTCCTTCACGTAGTCGTAGTGGAAGTACATGGTCGACACGTCGGTGCCCGGGTACTTCGCAAGGTCCGCGTCGTAGAAACCGCTCACCACGAACTCAAAAGGCCCGCTGCTCCTGCGATAGGGAGGAATGAAGCTCTCGAGAAAGAAACGATCGCCCAGCTTCCAACCGAACTTCTTTGCCAGTTTGCTGCCGATAAGAGCGCCCTGGCGAGTTTCCCGAAACGACTGCCACTGATCGGGCGGGATCGTGAGCTCGGGGTACATCGGGAAGAAGTTGTCGGCGTCGACCCCCATGTTGTTGAAGAACTTGCTCCAATCGGTCGTGGCCTCGCCCTCGCTGCCGGTCTCGTCGGCCTGTCCTTCCTTCTTCGCGGGCAGGGAACCTCCGAACCAGATGGTCTTGGCCACCCCCTTGACCCCCGGCACCGACTGAATACGGGACTCGTAGGCGACGGGAAGGTTGAAGGTGAGGCTCACGGAGTGGCGGGTGACGAGCCTCGTGGCCTTTGAAGCCGCGAGCATGCTGTCCACTTCGGACAACACGGATCGCAGGGTGCAGAGCAGGAAGATACACACCGCCATGGCCACCACGGTGCTCGTGGTGCGGACCCAGTTCCTGCGGAGATGCTTCAGAACGAATGGGAGGTATTTCATCGATGTTTCTCCTCGCCCAGCAGCAGGACGCCCTTCTCAAGATGGCGCTGCACGTGGGCGCGCTCGGCCGCCCGCGGGTCGTGGGTGACCATGACGATGGTCTTCTTGAAGTCGCGGTTCAGCGACTCCATCAGATTCAGAATCTCTTCGGCGCTCTTGGCGTCGAGATCGCCCGTGGGTTCGTCCGCCACCAGAACCTGCGGGTCGGTCACCACCGCCCGAGCGATGGCGACGCGCTGTTCCTGTCCGCCGGAGAGCTGGCGCGGGTAATGCGAGGAGCGGTCGGCGAGGCCCACGACCTTGAGCGCAGTCAGCGCTCGCTCCCGGCGTTCCTTCTTGCCGAGGCTGGTGAGCAGGAGAGGAAGTTCGACATTCTCCAAAGCGGAAAGCACCGGGATCAGGTTGTAGAACTGGAAGATGAAGCCGACGCTCCGGCTGCGCCATTTCGCGAGGTCGCCCTCCGAGAGCACGGCGATGTCCTTCCCGCCCACCACCACCGCGCCGGACGTGGGCCGATCGATGCCCGCGATCAGGTTCAGCAGCGTGGTTTTGCCTGATCCCGAAGGACCCATCAAGGCGACGAATTCGCCTTCCGGCACCTCGAGGTTCAACGCGTCCAGAACCTTGAGTTCTTCGGCGCCCCGCTTGTAGACCTTCGTGACGTCCTTGACCGAGACCATGGTTGTCATTGTTTGGAGTTCCTTCTGACGCTTTAACCGTCCTCAGTTCGCCTTGGGTCGAACCGGATCGCCGTCTTTCAAGTTCGCGGTTGGCGCGTCCACCAGGGTTTCGCCGCCATAGAGGCCGCTCTTGATCCGCACCGCGCCGGCGCTCTTCGGGCCGGCTTCGACCTGCCGCAACCTGGCGCGCCCCTCCACGATTTCGAACACAACGCTCTTGCCCTCGCGGGTCACGATGGCTGACTGGGGAGCCGAAACCAGCGATTGAGCTTGTGCCAGCGTGCCGGCGCCGTCACCTCCGGTGTTCCTGGTCGCGGGAACGACCTTCTCGGTGAACTGCACGCGGGCGCTCATCTCGGGCTTCAGATCCTTGTCCTTGTCGAGGATCGTGACCTTGACCTGAACGGTGGCTTTGGTGCGATCCGCGGTGGGGATCACCTGCCGAAGCCGCCCTTTGTACTTCCGATCTGGGAACGCCTCCGCCGTGACTTCGGCAGGCTGGTCGGCTCCGAGCTTCGCCACGTTCGACTCGGCGACATCCACCTCAACTTCCAGCGTGTCCAGATCCGCGAGAGCGACAATCGCGCCGGATGCGGTCGAGATGTTCACGCCGGGAGGAATGGGAGCGACACTTTCGCCCACCTCCGCCATCTTTTTGACCACGGTGCCGGAGAAGGGCGCGCGTATTTCGGTGTTCGCCAGCACCGCCCGATAGAACTCGGTGTCCGCTCGCGCCTGACGAAGCGCGGCTTCGGCCACGGTGACTCTTGAGTTAGCTCCATCGAGCGCGTCTCTCGTTCCGATCTGCTCGCGGGTCAGGCCGTCGGCGACCCGGGCCTGCCGTTGGGATTCGGAGAGGTCCGCTTCAGCCCGCTGGACCGACGCTTCTGCCCGTTCAACCTGTGCCAGATAGTCGCGGTTTTCAAGTCTGGCGATGATTTCACCCTCGCGGACACGGCTGCCTTCCTCGACCCGAAGGCTGGAGAGACGGCCCTGGATCTTGGCCGAGACCACGGCCTTGCGTCGCGCGACGATGTAGCCGGAGGCGGTGAGTAGGGGAGCCCCGGCGTTTGAGGCGCTGATCGATTCCGCCGAGACCTCGGTCTTCGTCACCTTGACGGCTGCGACCTCGACCGCGCGGTTCTGGAACCTTAGAAAATAGAGGATGCCCAGGAAAAGGACGGCCGGCAGGAGCAACAAAAGCGGCCAACGTCGTGGCGACGCCTGAACGCCCCGATCAATCTTGAGGGCTGCGAGATCGTTTCTTAGCTCGGACAAGGGCACAGTCTAAGGGACCGATTGCTCGCCGCGCATGTGAAGGTCGTCATACTCCCGACGTGACCAGCCCTCTCCCTCGCGGCTTTCGCCGAGAAAACTTGGTCTGCCCCGGGCTCAAGGAACGGTAATCGGCAACTCGGCTGCGAAAAGCATGGTCCGGTCGTTGTCGCGAGCCGCGTACCGAAGAAGCGTGGCCAGACTCTGCGTAACGGCGCCTTCAAACGCAGTCTTGCCGTTCACCACCACTCTCACCGGCTTCTCGAAATCGATCTCACTCGGCGAGAGCAATAACGTGAAGGCCCCCACACCGCGGGTTTGGGCCTCGAACGTATTGCCCTGCCGCGCTACCGCCACCCGGCCGGCTGGCCTCAAATGCTTGAAGGCCTCCTCCTTGCGCGGCGGTTTCGGAGTGGGCGGGAAAACCCCCCGCAGGGTCAGCCGCTGTCCCTTGCGATCCACCTCAAAGACCAGCGGCGTGCCGGGAGGATGCTCGTCGAACGCCCGGCCCATGTCGCCGGCCGTCCGGATCATGGTTTCGCCCATTCGCACAATCGTGTCGCCTTTCCTGAGGCCCATGGCGGCTGCGGTGGTGTCCGCGATGACGTCGATGACTTTCCGGCCATCGTCTCGGCGTGAATCCACACGCAGGCCGAAGTCGGCGGGCTCCTGGATCTCGACCGTGTTGTTAAAGGCGAAGTTCCCATCGGCTTTCGCCGGGTCCAGGCGATCCACGATCAGCCAGGCCATCCGGTTGTACTGATCGACCCGCTCGGTCTCCCACGAAAGCGAGTCCGGGAGCGGATCTCGCGGATGCTCTTCTTCGAACGCGTCGATCGCGTTCACTTCCGCGGGCCACCACGACGTGTCGTGACCCGCGCCCGCCATGGCCCTGAACGTAATGTTGGCGCCCGCCCGTTTCAGCATCACCATGTAGGGGAAGGCGGCGATTGCGGGGTAAAGGGGATCCCTCTCGCCATTCACCGCGTACAGGGGCCGATTCGTCAGATTGGTGGTAAAGAGTTCCCCGTCCACCCGGGTCGCCGGGTTGGTGAGGACTCTCAGAAAACCATTGAGGGGAAAGAAGGCGGACCAGGCGGTGGGGTTCTTCAGGCCGACGAAGAAGACCCCCGTGCCACCGTCCGAGACACCCATCAGATGGATGCGGTTTTCGTCAACGTTGTACGCGCGCTTCAGCCGATCGAGGATCTCGTCGAGGTTGATCATCTGGGTTGAGAACCACCACTGGGCGTCGGCGTACCCGGAGGGATAGACGGCAAAGTACCGCTCCTTGAACTCAAGGCGTCGTCTGGGCCGAGCGGGCCGGCCCGGAGAAAGCCTTTCTGGCTCTTCAGCGTTTTCTTCGGGATCGGGTCTCGAAACGCCGCCATGCAGATACACGCGAACGGGATACTTCACCGCAGGGTTGTAGTTCTTCGGAACGACCACGGTGGTGGCGTGGCGGGGACCGCCTCCTCGGAGTGTCGCCCATCGGATTTCGCCCGTTTCCGCCCCCGATTTGTAGGGCCGTCCTTCTGCCAGTCTCTCCAGCACTGTCCGAAATGAGGCGCCTGAACGGAGGATTCCGGCCGCGGCTTTCTCGGCCTCCTTGACCGAGCCCGCGTTCCAAAAAGCTTCGAGGGCCCGATCCACGGCAAGGGTGTCCTGGGCCCGTATGGGGGTCGCAAGACCCATCGACACCACCGCGATTCGGAGGAGCCTCCTCATTGGCTGATTGTCGCACGCGAGCCGCGGGCTTCGCCCTCCGCCATCACTCTCACAGGCGCGCCCCCCCCGCCCTTAGACTTCCGCTTAAATGACTTCCACGCGCATCGAGAAAGACACCTTCGGCCCCATCGAAGTCCCGGCGGACAAACTCTGGGGCGCCCAGACCCAGCGGTCACTCCAGAATTTCCGGATCTCGACCGAGAAGATGCCCCCTGAGCTGGTCAAGGCGCTGGTCATCGTCAAGAAGGCGGCCGCCCTC
>JANLWV010000312.1:0-2667 GCA_031364765.1 Vicinamibacteria bacterium | reverse complement strand
TCGGACTTCATCCAGCAGTTCCCGCGCGAGGGACAGCCGGCCACAGAGCCGACGGAAGTCTGGGTCCTGTTCGACGACGAAACTCTGTACATCGCCGGGCGTTGCCGCGAAACCGAGCCCGGCCGCGCGGTGGCGAATGAGCTGCGGCGCGATCACAACAACATCTTCCAAGGCGACAACTTCAGCGTGGTGCTCGACACCTTCTACGACAGAAGGAACGGCTTCTTCTTTCAGACCAACGAGCTCTCCGCCCTCCGGGATCAGGCGATCAGCGAGGGGCAGCAGCTCATCGCCTGGAACACGGTGTGGAATGTCCGCTCCGCCCGCACCGAGGGTGGCTGGACGTTCGAGATGGCGATCCCCTTCAAGTCGCTCCGCTACCGCCGTCCGGGCCCGCAGGTCTGGGGAATCAACTTCCGCCGATTGGTCAAGTGGAAGAACGAGCTCTCGCTGCTCACCTCGATGCCTTCCTCCTACGGTAATGCCGGCGTGAGCCAGATGCAGGAGGCGGGCACGCTCGTCGGCCTCGAGGCGCCGGGCCTCGCGAAGAACATCGAGATCAAACCCTACGGCCTCTCCTCCCTCACCACCAACCAGGTGGCTGCCAAGCCGTTCAGCAACGATCGGGAAGATGCTTTCGGGGTCGACGTGAAGTACGGGCTCACCTCGAGCCTCACCGCCGATCTCACGGTCAACACCGATTTCGCCCAGGTTGAAGAGGATCTCCAGCAGGTGAACCTAACGCGCTTCAGCCTGCAGTTTCCAGAGAAGCGCGATTTCTTCCTCGAAGGCCAGGGAATCTTCGCGTTCGGCGACCGCGCGCGCGTCTCCGCCGGTTCGGACGTCCCGATCCTGTTCTTCAGCCGCCGCATCGGCCTGAACGCCGGCCAGAGCGTCCCGGTGCGGCTCGGCGGCCGGGTGACCGGCAAGGCGGGGTCATTCGACATCGGCCTGCTGAACATTCAGACCGGCGAGAAGGAGTCGGCGGGTGCGACGCCCACCAATTTTTCCGTCCTGCGCATCAAGCGCGACATCTTCCGAAGGAGCAGCGTCGGGGTCATCGCCACCCAACGCATGGAGACATCGGGTGGCGATCGCGAGAATTTCGCCGCGGGGGCCGACGCGGTCCTGCGGTTCACGGACGAGACGACGCTGACCGGCTACTACGCGAAGACGAAGACGAAAGGCGTGACCGAGGACGATGCGAGTTACCGCGGCCGCTTCGACTACGTGGCCGATCGCTACGGCCTTGTCCTCGAACACCTGCTGGTCGGCGGCAAGTTCAACCCGGAGATCGGGTTCCTTCGCCGCAGTGATTTCAGGCGGAACTTCGCGCAGGCGCGCTTCAGCCCGCGACCCGCGAAGAACAAGCTGGTGCGCAAGCTGTCGGCGCAGGGGAGCTTCGACTACGTGACGGATGCCACGTCGGGTGTGCTCGAAAACCGGACGCTCGCAGCCAACTTCGACATTGAGTTTCACAGCAGCGATCAGGCGGGGCTCGACTACACGCACGACTACGAGTTTCTGCCGGCCCGGTTCACGATTTCGCCGGGGGTCGTCGTGCCGTTGGGACGTTACACTTCGGACAAGGTGACAGGCTCGTACACGCTTGGACAGCAGCGAAAGGTGTCGGGCGCGGCCACCGCGTCGTGGGGGACGTTCTACAAGGGCACGCGCGTCGAGACGACCTACATCGGCCGGATCGGGTTCAGCCCGCGCTTCTCGATTGAGCCGCAGATAACCCTCAACTGGGTGGACTTGCCGTTCGGCCACTTTACCTCGCGGCTCGTCAGCGCGCGCTTCATCGTCACACCGACGCCGCGCTTGTCGGTGGCGGGGCTCGTGCAGGTGAACGCCACCGCAGACACTCTCTCGTCGAGCCTGCGGCTGCGCTGGGAATACACGCCCGGCAGCGAGATGTTCCTCGTCTACAGCGATGGCCGCGACACGACTTCCACCACACCGATCGGCCTGCTGAACCGGTCAATCGCGTTCAAGATCACCAGGCTGCTACGCTTCTGAAGGAGAATCCCCTAACCCTCACCCATAGAGCAAAGCCATGAACCTGCCGATTCCGAAGATTCAGCCTGTCCTCGTTCTCTTCGCGCTTTTCGTGGCGGCGCCCTTGCCTGCCCGCGCCGAGCTGAAGCGCGTCGAAATAACAACGCGCGTCGACGTCCTCGGTGGAAAGGCGTTCGGCGAGGTGGGACCCTACGAGAAGATCCATGGACGGGCCTTCTTCGCGGTGGACCCGGCGCATCCGCGGAACCGGATCATCGCCGACATCGACCTGGCCCCGCGAAGCAAGGAAGGGAAAGTCGAGTTCTCCGCCGACGTCTTCATCCTCCGGCCCAAGGACGCCTCGCGCGGCAACGGCGTCGTCTTCTTCGACGTCGTGAACCGGGGGCGATTCCGCCTGCTCAGCGCATTCAGCGACGGCGAGGCGGCGGACGACCCGAAGACGGCGGCCCACTTCGGCGACGCCTCTTTGCTCGATCAGGGCTACACCCTCGTGGGCATGGGGTGGCAGTTCGACGTTGCCGATGACCTCATCGGGCTCCAGGCTCCGAGCGCCACCGAGAAGGGACGGCCGGTCAAGGGTTGGGTGCGGGAATGGTTCATTCCCACCCGGCCGAGCGACTCCTTCCAGTGGACGGGTGGGAACGC
>JANLWV010000296.1:0-4416 GCA_031364765.1 Vicinamibacteria bacterium | reverse complement strand
GGGTTGGCGGCGGTGACTTCGATCTTGTTGGCGGCTCCTTCGCCGGGACGCCCCTTCAGGCGGAGCTCGCGACGGAGGCTATCGGCGGCACTGTGATGGGTGCTTTTGCCATGACCGAGCCCGAGGCGGGTTCGGACGCGCACGCGATCTCGTGCGAAGCCCGGCGGGATGGCGACTCCTACGTCCTCAGCGGCACGAAGACGCTGATCTCCAACGGCGGCCTGGCGGATTTCTACGTGGTCTTTGCCAAAGTGGACAGGGCCAAGCCGAAGGCCATCACCGCGTTCCTCGTCCCGGGCCGCGCCGCGGGTTTGGAGTTTGTGAGGCCGCAGGTGATGTCCGCTCCGCATCCTCTCGGCGAGATCGCGTTTCGCGATTGTCGAGTAGGCGAGTCGGCGCGGATCGGGAAAGAGGGCGAGGGTCTGAAGCTCGCGCTCGCAACCCTCGATCGACTCCGGGCGACCGTAGGGGCTTCGGCCTGCGGCATGGCCGCGAGGGCGTTTTTTGAGGCCATCCAGCACGCGCAAGCGCGTCATCAGTTCGGCCGGCCACTGGCCGACCTTCCCTTGATCCAGGACAAGATCGCGCGGATGGCCATTCGGCTGCGGGCCGCTCGACTGCTGGTCTACGAAGCCGCCTGGGAGAAGGACCAGGGAGCGGAACGGGTGACCCTCGAATCGGGAATGGCGAAGGCCTTCGCGACCGAAAACGCTCAAACCATCATCGACGATGCGGTTCAGATTCTCGGGGGTAAGGGCGTCCTCAAGGAGGCGAGGGTCGACCTGCTCTATCGCTCAATTCGGGCGTTGCGCATCTACGAGGGAACAACCGAGATTCAGCATCTGCTGGTGGCCGCTCAACTGCTCAAGCACTGCCCATGAGGATCGTCTGCGCGGGCGCCGGCCCCTCTGCGCTCTATCTCGCGATCCTGCTTAAAAAGAGAAAGGCGTCTCACGACATCACACTCTTCGAGCGGCATCAGCCTGGCGACTCGTTTGGGTTTGGCGTGGTCTTTTCCGACGCCACCATGGACAACCTGGCCAGCGCCGATCCGGCCACGATGGATCGGCTGAAGGAAAGCTTTCACCATTGGGACGACATCGAGGTCCACTATCGCGGCGAGGTTCTGAAGTCTTGCGGTCACGGCTTCAGTGGCATTGCCCGGGCCAGCCTTCTGCGCATCCTTCGCGAGGAAGCTGTGCGTCTGGGCGTCGGGATTTGCCACGGGGTCGAGGTCCGGTCTCGTTCCGACCTCCCGGCCGCGGATCTCGTGGTGGCTGCGGATGGCGCGGCCAGCCTTCTGCGCAGCGAGTCGGCGGGGCGCTTCGGGACCAGAATCGACGAGAGAAAGAACCGGTTCGTGTGGCTTGGCGCCACCCGGACGTTTCCCGCATTCACGTTCTACTTCAAGGCGAATGAGCACGGCCTCTTTCGTGTCCACGCCTATCAGTACGAGACGCGGCCCTCGCGCGAAGCCCCCTGCTCAACGTTCATCGTCGAGGCGACCGACGAGACGTTCAGGCGGTCAGGGCTTTCGGAGACCGACGAGGCGAAAACCGTGGCGTATTGCCAGGCGCTTTTCCAAGACGAGCTCCAAGGCGGAAGGCTCATCCCCAATCGTTCACTCTGGCGCCGATTCCCGACGATCGTCAACGAGGCATGGCACGATGGTTCCATGGTCCTCATCGGAGATGCGGCGCACACCGCCCACTTCTCCGTCGGATCCGGGACGAAGCTTGCGATGGAAGACTCGATCGCCCTCGCGTCCGCCCTTTCGGAGGAGGCTTCGATACCCGAAGCACTGAGCCGCTACGAGAAGGAACGGCGCGGGCCGGTTGCGAGTCTGCAGCGTTCGGCGCAAGCGAGCCTTGAGTGGTTCGAAGATACCGAGCGCTACACCGCGGCCCCTGGGATTCAATTTGGCTTCAATCTTGTGACCCGGAGCCTGCGCATCACCCACGAAGACCTGCGCAAGCGCGATCCTGCGTATATCGCCCGGATCGACGCCTGGTTCGCGGGCGAGGCTGAAGTGCAGGCCGGCAGGCTCGCCCCGACGCTCGAACTCGCCGAGCGCGACCCCTCGGGCGCCACGCGCCGAGTCGCTCCGCCTTTTCTTACGCCATTCAAGCTGCGGGACCTGGCCCTCGAGAATCGGATCGTCGTCTCCGCCATGTGTCAATACTCCGCCGAGGATGGAATGCCCGACGACTGGCACCTGGTCCATCTTGGGAGCCGGGCCATCGGGGGCGCAGGCCTCGTGATGGCCGAGATGACCGATGTCTCGCGCGAAGGCCGGATCTCCCTGGGCTGCACGGGCCTGTACACCGATTCGCACACATTGGCCTGGGCGAGAGTCGTTGACTTTGTTCATAAACACAGCACGGCAAAGATCGGCATCCAACTCGGACACGCCGGTCGCAAGGGCGCATCGACCCTGGAATGGGAAGGCGACGAGGCCCTGCCGGCAAAACAGTCATGGGATCTGCTGTCGCCTTCGCCGATTCCCTGGTCGAAAGACAAACGGACACCGCGAGAGATGTCGACGGTGGACCTGGCGAACGTGAAAGCCGATTTCGCGTCGGCGGCGCATCGGGCGCTTGCGGCTGGTTTCGACCTTCTCGAACTGCATTGCGCCCACGGCTATCTCCTCGCGAGTTTCCTCTCGCCTCTCACGAACCAGCGGTCCGATGAGTACGGAGGATCGCTCGAGAACCGGCTTCGCTATCCGCTCCAGGTGTTCGACGCTGTCCGCGAGGTCTGGCCTCAAGGGAAACCGGTGAGCGTGCGTATCTCCGCGACGGATTGGGTGGACGGAGGGACCTCTGGGGCCGAGGCGGTTCAGATCGCCCGCGCATTCAAGGACCATGGCTGCGACCTCATCGACGTGTCGGCGGGCCAGACCGTGCCCGAGCAGCGTCCGCGCTACGGTCGCCTCTTTCAGACTCCGTTCGCCGATCGGATCCGTCATGAGGCCGGGATCGCCACCATGGCGGTGGGAGCTATCTCCTCGTTCGCGGATGCGAACACGATTCTGGCCGCGGGACGCGCGGATCTGGTGGCCCTGGCGAGGGCGCATCTGTTCGACCCCTACTGGACCCGGCACGCGGCTCAGGACTTCGGCGTTCGTCTCCCGTGGCCGGATCCGTATTCGTCGATCAACCGCTATACCCCGCGCTTCCGGTGATTCGAAGAGGACATTCCATGCGCCGACTTTTTCTGGCCGCGAAGCTCTTCGGCCACCTTGCGGAGGTTCTGGGCCAGCCGGCCATTCTCGGTGAAGTTGGGCTCAGTCTGAGCGTCGCCGGCGTTGCCGTGGTGGATGCGCGCACGTACTCGGCGATCGTCATGATGGTGATTCTGACCACGCTGGTCACCCCCCCGGCGCTCAAGTGGCGGTTCGGTGCGGCATGAAGGACGATCAGGATCTCCATTTCTTCCGCGAAGGAACGCACGGGCGGCTGTACAACAAACTCGGTTGCCGCCCGCGAAAGGGCGGCGGCGCCGACTTCGCGGTCTGGGCGCCGAACGCGAAATCCATATCCGTCGTCGGCGACTGGAACTCCTGGTCAGGCGGCGAGGATCGCCTCGAGGCGCGCAGCGACGGCATCGGGATCTGGCAGGGCTTCGCCCGGCACGCGAAGCGCGGCCAGTGTTACAAGTACAAGATCCACTCCAGCTACGGCGGCTATGTCGTGGAGAAGGCCGATCCGTTCGCCTTTTACTCGGAAGCGCCGCCGGCCCGAGCCTCGCGCATCTGGACGCTTGAGCACGCGTGGAAAGACGATGAGTGGATGTCATCGCGCGGCCCGAAGAACGCCCTCGATGCACCGATGTCCGTGTACGAGGTCCACCTGGGTTCATGGCGGCGAAAGGACGGTCGATTTCTCAATTACCGCGAAGCGGGCCAAAAGCTCGCCGACTACGTGATCGAAATGGGTTTCACCCACGTCGAGTTGATGCCGGTGACCGAGCATCCGTTCTACGGCTCCTGGGGCTACCAGACCACCGGCTACTTCGCTCCGACCTCGCGCTACGGCACGCCCCAGGACTTCATGGACTTCGTCGATCACCTGCACCAGCGGGGTATCGGGGTGCTGCTGGACTGGGTGCCCTCGCATTTTCCGACGGACGAGCACGGGCTCGGCTATTTCGATGGCACCCACCTCTTCGAGCACTCCGATCCGCGACAAGGCCTTCATCCAAGTTGGAACTCCAGCCTCTTCAACTATGGGCGCAAGGAGGTCCGCAGTTTCCTGATCTCGTCCGCGCTCTTCTGGCTGGACAAATACCACCTGGACGGCCTGCGGGTGGACGCCGTCGCCTCGATGCTCCACCTCGACGACGCTCGCCAGCCCGGCGAGTGGATTCCGAATCGCCACGGCGGGCGGGAAAACCTGGATGCCGTCGAGTTCCTGA
>JANLWV010000288.1:0-4854 GCA_031364765.1 Vicinamibacteria bacterium | reverse complement strand
CCACAACCACCACATCGCCCGGCCTCACCCGCAAAGCGTCTGAGGCGGCGCAATGCGCGGTCGCCTGGCGGACTTTCCCTTGGAGGGTTTCAACCCTGAACAGGGAGGACGGCAACACTTCCACAACCCGGGCTGTCATCTCAATTCGCTCGCCTTTTGCCTTTGCCATACACCGGGACGCTCATGCATGACGCACACTGTGTGCGAAGGGATAAGGCTCGGACAACACCCACGGACCGTGTTCCGTCACCGCAATTGTAAGCTCGTAGTGCGCAGAAAGCGACTTGTCTTCGGTAACCACCGTCCACTTGTCGTCCAGCGTCCGGGTGGCCGCGCGCCCTGCGTTGACCATCGGCTCGATGGCGAGGCACATTCCGGCCTGCAATCGCTCGCCTTTCCCGGGAGGACCGTAGTTCGGAATCTGGGGTTCCTCGTGCAGCTTCCGCCCGATCCCGTGACCGGAGAGCTCCCGGACCACGGTGTAGCCGTGCTTGACCGCATGGCTCTCGACCGCATAGCCCAGATCGCCCAGGCGTTTCCCCGGATGGGCGTTCTCAATGGCCCGGTGTAAGGACTCTTCCGTCACCTTCATGAGCAACGCAGCCTCGGGACTCACCCGCCCCACCGCCACCGTGCGCGCGGCATCCCCGTAGTAGCCATCCACGATGGCGCCGAAGTCGAGACCGACAATATCGCCTTCGTTGAGGACGCGCTTTCCGGGAATCCCGTGAACGACCTCGTCATTGACGGAGACACACAGTGTCGCGGGAAAGCCGTGATAGCCGAGAAAAGCCGACTTGGCCCCGCGCTTCTTGAGGTTTTGGGCGGCGACGAGGTCGAGTTCTTTCGTGGTGATGCCGGGTTTGGTGTGATCGGCAAGAATGGCCAGGGTTTCCACCACGATGCTGCACGCGCGGTGCATGGTCTCCATCTCGGAAAACGAACGCAGGGTCGTCAAAACGCCGCTCCGGTGAGGTAGGGCTCGATCTCGGCGAAAACCTCATTCACGTCCCGATACCCGTCGACCCGGTGAACCGGTCCACGCTTCTCGTAGTGCTGGATCACCGGAACGGTCTGAGCCTCATAGGCCTCAAGCCGCTTGGCCACCACGTTCTCGCGATCGTCGGCGCGCTGAATCAGGCTGGAACCGCATCGGTCGCACACGCCCGGCTTCCTCGAGGGAGAGGTCTCGGTGTGGTACGTGGCCTGGCAGGTGGGGCACCAGCGGCGGCCCGAGAGCCTGCGAAGGAGCACCGTGCGCGGCACGTCGAAGTTCATGACCACGAGTTCCATGCCGCGGGTTTTGACGAGCTGATCGAGGGCTTCGGCCTGATTCACCGTCCGCGGAAAGCCGTCGAGCAGGAAGCCATACGTGCAATCGGGCTCGGTCACGCGCTCCGCGATCAGCGCCACCAGAAGGGAATCCGGGACGAGGTTCCCGTTGTCCATGAGCGGAGCCGCCTGCTCGCCGAGCGGCGTCTTGCGGGCGATGGCGTCTCTCAACATTTCGCCGGTGGAAATCCGAGCGACACCCGTCCGACGGGCGATGATCGCCGACTGAGTTCCCTTCCCAGCACCCGGAGGGCCCAGGAGAAGGAAGCACAGAGGACGCTTCTCCTTCGCATCAGCGGCGCCCACGAATCCTCCGGCCTCGACCGGTGAAGCCATCGTAGTGACGCATGACGAGTTGCGCCTCGATCTGTGCCACGGTGTCCATGGCCACGCCGACCACGATCAGGAGCGAGGTGCCGCCAAAGAGGAAGGTCAATCCGAGGCCTTCGGTGACCCAGGAAAGACCGTTGTTGGTGAGAAAAGCGTCGAGCCAGGGGCCGATCAGCGGTAGCGGCGCCACTCTGAACCCGGTGATGAGGAACTCGGGAAGGAGTGCTATGACCGCCAGGTAGATCGCCCCGCCGAAGGTGATGCGACCGAGAACCTTGTCGAGATACTCGGCGGTGCGCTTTCCGGGCCTGATCCCGGGAATAAAGCCGCCCGCCTTCCGCATGTTCTCGGCCACGTCTTCCGGGTTGAAGACGATCGCGGTGTAGAAGTAGCAGAAGAAGATGATGAAGGTGACGTAGAGCAGGTTGTAGAGGGGCATGCCCCAGCGAAGCTGCTCGCCGACCGACTGCATCCAGGCATTGTTCGGAGCGAACATCTGAATGAGGGTCTGGGGGAAGGCGATGATGGAGCTGGCAAAGATCACGGGGATGACGCCCGAGGTGTTCACTCTCAGGGGCAGATGGGTCGAGGCGCCGCCCATCATCTTGTTGCCCACCACGCGTTTCGCGTACTGGACGGTGAGCCGCCTCTGACCGCGCTCGACAAACACAATGAAGGCAACGACTGCCACCATGAGAGCCACGAGGATGATCGCGGTGATGAGGGAAAGCTCGGCTCTCTGGATCTTCGAGAAGGTGTCGATGACCCCTCGCGGGAAGCCGACCACAATCCCGGCGAAGATGATGAGGCTCATCCCGTTGCCGATGCCGCGCTCGGTGATCTGCTCGCCCAGCCACATGATAAAGGCGGTGCCCGTGGTCATGGTCAGGGTGGCGAACAGTCGGAAGCCCCAGCCCGGCGTCTCCACGATCTTGAAGTTCTGGGTGAGGGTGGTCCGCTCGAGCCAGATGGCAATCCCGAAAGACTGAACGATGGCGAGAAGCACCGTGCCGTAGCGGGTGTACTGCGTGATCTTGCGCCGGCCGAGCTCGCCTTCCTTGCTGATCCGCTCGAGAAACGGCCAGACCACGGTCAAAAGCTGCAGGATGATGGACGCCGAGATGTACGGCATGATGCCGAGGGCGAAGATCGTGAAGTTGCCGAGGTTGCCGCCCGAGAACATGTCGACGAGGCCGAACATGTTGTTCTTGTTCTGCTCGAAAAACTCAACCAGGGACTTGGAGTTGATGCCGGGCGTCGGAATATGGGAGCCCAGGCGATAGACGCCCAGCATCGAAAGGGTAAAAAAGACGCGCCTCCGGAGGTCTGGGACCTCCCAAATGTTGCGCAGGCTTTGCAGTATGTTCATCTCTGCCTCAACCCTGGCCTCGGTTAGGCGGCGGCCTTGACGCCGATCAGCTCAGCCTGGCCGCCGGCTTTCTCTATGGCTTCCTTCGCGGCCGAGCTGAATCGGTGCGCCTTTACGGTGAGAGCCTTGGAGAGCTTGCCCTTGCCGAGGACCTTGACGGTTTTGGTTTCGTTCTTGCCGATGAAACCCTTGGCCACGAAGTCTTCCGGGCCGACGGTGGAACCGGCACGGAAGAGCTCAAGCTGCTGGAGATTCAACACCGCGTACTCCACCCGGAAGATGTTGTTGAAGCCCCGCCGCGGCAGACGGCGGAACAGGGGCATCTGGCCGCCTTCGAACCCCGGCTTGCGCGAGAAGCCGCTGCGGCTCTTCTGGCCCTTTTCACCGCGACCCGAGGTCTTGCCACTGCCGCTGCCCGGCCCGCGGCCGACGCGCTTGCGGTTCCTGGTGGAGCCCGGATTGGGCCGGAGATCGGCGAGACCGGTGGTCGCTGAGCGGAGCCTGGGAACGGTCCCTGAGCGAAGTCCTCGGGTGGTCATGATCTTGGGTGATTCCTTGATTCGTTCTTCTGGAGACTTGGACTAGACGAAGCGGACGAGATGCGGGACCTTCTTGGCCATGCCGCGGTTCTCAACGGTGTCCTCGCGCTCGACCACGTGACGCATGCGGCGCAGGCCAAGGCCACGAACACAGGCCCGCTGCCCCTCGGTTGCGCCAATGACGCTTCCATAAAGCTCCACCTTGAAAGTCCCGGTGGCCTTAGGTTTGCTGGTTTTCTTCGGCGTCATAAAAGTTCTCGATTGACCGCTTTTCTATCAGTTCTGTTGGTTGACTAGACGGCTTCCGGCGCCTCGGGGGCAGGGCTTGCGGCGGGGGTTGCCGCGGGGATCGCCGCAGGGATTGAAACCGCAGGGCTCACCTCGACTTTGCCCTTGGCCTTGACCTTGGGAGCCACCATGAACTCAGAAACGTCCCGGCCGCGCAGGCGCGCGACCATGTGGGGATCTTTGAGTTGCTGCAGCGCGTCGATGGTGGCCTTGACCACGTTGTGCGCGGTGGAACTGCCCAGGCTTTTGGTCAGAACGTTATGGATGCCCACCGCGGAGATAACGGCGCGGACCGCTCCTCCCGCGATCACACCCGTGCCCGCGGAGGCGGGCTTGAGGAGCACCGCGCCCGAACCGAAGTGGCCGGTCACGGTGTGAGGAATGGTGGACCCTTCCTTGGTCATAGACACCCGGATGACGTTCTTCTTCGCCGCCTCGATGCCCTTCTTGATGGCCGAGGGGACCTCGCGCGCCTTCCCCATTCCGTAGCCGACATGGCCGGCTCCGTCGCCCACCACCACGAGAGCCGCGAACGACATGTTCTTGCCGCCCTTGACGACCTTGGTGACGCGGTTGATTCCCACGACCTGATCCTTCAGGTCGAGGCTTGAAATATCGATCTTTTCGATGCCTTTACGCATGGTTAGAACTGGAGGCCTCCCTCGCGAGCGGCGTCGGCCAACGCCTTGATACGGCCGTGGTACAGGAATCCGCCGCGGTCAAACACCACGCGCTCCACCGACTTTTCCTTGGCCCGATCCGCGATGAGCTTGCCCACCGCCTTGGCGGCGTTCACCGTCGCCCCGCGCTTCAAGTCCTTCTTGAGGGCCTCGTCGAGCGAGGAAGCGGTGCAAACCGTCGTTCCGGATTCGTCATTGATCACCTGCGCATAGATGTGGGACTGCGAACGGAAAACCGCAAGCCGCGGCCGGTCCGCGGTCCCGGTCATGCGCTTGCGGATCCTGCGGTGGATCCTGGTTCTGATGTCCTCTTTGG
>JANLWV010000272.1:0-1839 GCA_031364765.1 Vicinamibacteria bacterium | reverse complement strand
CGCGAGCAGCTGATGGGCGCGCTCACCGGCCAGTTCGACCGCGAGGTCGAGCACAGCGCGCAGAAGGTGCAGGAGGCGGTGGGGCCCTACACGCGCTTCGTCCGCGGCGAGCGCGAGCGGCTCACCTCGACCCGTGAGGAGCTGCGGCGGATCCGTATCGAGCTCGAGAGGCTTCGCGCGGCAATCGGCGGCTAGTGTGCTGACCCTGGGAATACCCGAGTACAGGCGAGCCACTTCTCACCGCAGGGCAAGGGTCGTGCACCGGTATGCTGGCAGGAACGCCTTGGGGTCGAAGACCTGAACCGGTAGCGGGTAGCATCCGCCCGTGCCCGGACCCAGGAGGCCGCGCGTCGAGACTGGTTTCGACAAGATCTCGCCCGAGGACATCATCGCCCTCGGGGAGTTCCTCGACTGCGAGCCCCGCGCGAAGCTGTGCATGTCCATCGCCGTGCTCGACGGGTTCCTGACCGCCATCGTCATCGGTCCCGAGATGGTGTTGCCGTCCGATTACCTCCCGTTGATCTGGGACGCCGAGGAGGGGAAGAAGGACCCGGGCTTCGCGGATCTCGACGAGGCGAAGCGGATCCTGGGCTACGTGCAGGGGATGAACAACCGCGTGGCCGGGCCCCTGAGGAGCGAGACGCCGACCGTCACGCCGGTCTTTGTCTTCGAACCGGCCTGGGATCATCGAGAGTGGCTGATCGGTTTCGCGATGGGGTCAGAGTTCGACCCGGACGTCTGGGAGCGGGCGGAAGTTCAAGAAGTGCTGTGGGGAGACGGGTGAACCGGTACACTGACCCGCCCGCCTGGGGTCTTCGAGTCGGAAGCTGACCGGGCAAGGGGTAGGGTCGGGGGACCTCATCTGGCCCGACGTCGAGAAAGAATCCCCGCATGCCAGCGGGGTTCACGATCAGGAGCGAGATTCGCGTTCTCGGAACAATTGCCGTCAACCGCTCGATCCGCGGAACTGGCGTTGCTGAAGAGGCTTTATGGGCCCGGCCGATGGCGAAAGCTGAAGGGAGAGGCTATCGTCGAATTGCCGGACGGGGCGGTGGTCGCCGCCGAATTGCATTGGTACGAAGCGCACGGAATCGGCCGCCGCGGAATGAAAATCAAGAAGCTGCTCATATGACCATGACCCATCGAAAGCCGCGGTATCTGCTCTGCGTGAAGAATGCGGGCTATGAAGCGTCTCTGGAGCGCCGGAAGGTGTATCGAGCGCTGCCAAACTCGAAGGCTGAAAGCCATGGCCTGGTGAGAGTGATTGATGAGTCGGGTGAGGACTATCTCTACCCTGCGGACTTCTTCGTGCCGATTGAGCTGCCGAAGGCGGCGGCTCCTGTGTTTGCGGTAGCACAGTCGTAGGCCCTTCGACAATTCCTCCCCGGAGTTGATCGGGGCGGAGGGGGCGGGGGTGGCGGCGTTTGCGTGGCCCTCATTCATCTCTCAGGCGGTAGCGAGTGATTGGCGCGCGTTCTGAAGCTGCACGAGGACGAGGTGAGGCGGATTGCCGCCCATTACAGTGCGAGAAAGGGCGAGCGGGCCAGGCGCATGGCCTCGACGCGGTTCTTCGCGAGTTGGCCAAAGAAAAGGGCCGCCTCCTTGGAGGCGGCCCCGGGTACGACCGTCCAGAAACGGACGGGCTGCGCCTAGAAACGAACGCGTGCTCCGAGTTGAGCCCGGAAGCGCGACCGGATGTTATCGCGGTCGTACTTGATGTACGTGGGTGACGTGATGGTCGCGAGGTTGTACTGCATCTTGCCGTTCGCGGCGATGGTGATGGCGATGGGTGCCAGATCGCCGAAGGTGGCGAAGTCCACGGTGCCCAATTCCTTGTTC
>JANLWV010000266.1:0-5157 GCA_031364765.1 Vicinamibacteria bacterium | reverse complement strand
CGCCAAACCGGACGACATCCGATTCACTGACGCCTTGCCCAAGACGCGCAGCGGAAAGATCATGCGCCGCCTCCTTAGGGACATCGCCGCAGGATCTCAGACCATAGGCGACACCACAACCCTGGAGGATTTCTCGGTTCTAGCCAAGCTACGCGAAGACGAGGAATAGGTCGAGGCCCTTCGAGTCGCCGCCGCCCACGTTCCCAGGGAAGCCGGTCGAGCCGTTGCCTGGTCCCGCGGGCGACCATCGCTATTAGGACACGGGGGTCGAACCCTGGCCTGGCCCCTTGGGCGACCATCTCTATCGGACACATCGGTCGAGCGTTCCCTAGTCCGATGTGTCCGATAAGATATATTATGTAAAGTATTATTGCGTTTGGACACTGGGACAAGCCCGGAGCGCCGCGCCCGTGAGTTCGCCGCCTGTCCTTTCACGCCATTCGGAGCGCTTCCCCCCAATTATTGCGATCCCGAACTCAGGGCCCGACCTGCGATAGGGTTCGCGCCATGACACGCCCGGCTTCGTCCGTCCTCGGGAAACTGAGCGTGCGGCGATTTCTGAAGGCCTACTGGCAAAAGGAACCGCGGGTGGTTCGCCGCGCGTTTCCGGGCCTCAAGGATCCGCTCAGTCCCGACGAACTTGCCGGACTCGCTTGCGAGCCGGATGTCGACTCGCGACTTGTGCTCGCGCGCGGCGGCCGAAAGCCCTGGCAAGTGATCCGCGGACCCCAGCAGCCGCGGGCCCTCAGGAAACTCCCGCGATCCCACTGGACTCTGCTGGTGGAGTCTGTTGACCGTCATAGTCCGGAGATAAAGGCACTCGCTTCCGCCTTTTCATTTCTGCCGAATTGGCGGATGGACGATGTGATGGTGAGTCTTGCTCCCTACCGCGGCACCGTCGACGCCCATATTGACAGCTACGACGTTTTCCTGATTCAGGGCCAGGGCCGAAGGAAATGGGAAGTCGATCGCCACGCGACCGCCGACTACAAACCTGGTCTCGATCTCAGAATTCTCAAGCACTTCCGCCCGGAGGACGCCTGGACCCTGGAGCCTGGCGATATGCTCTATATGCCTCCAGGCGTCGGACACCGGGGCGTCACCGTCCGAAGCGACGCTGAGATCGCGCTCACGTACTCGATTGGTTTTCGAGCGCCTTCCAGCGCCGACTTGCTTTCAACGCTTCTGTCGCCGGCTCTGGCTCGGGAGACGCCGCTTCTGTTCTCTGACGCAGGACGAAACGCGGTCAGCGATCCCGGAGAGCTGTCACGTGCGGACCTCGCAAGACTCAGGCAGTTTCTGCATGCCGACCTCGAGTCTCAACCCCCTGACGCTTGGGCTCTGGCCGCTGGTGAGGCGGTGACTTCGGGCGGCGGGCGGGCGCCCGGTCTTCGGGTGGTTGTTAAGTCTGCTGCCCGGCGGCTCGCGGGAGGAGACAGGGTTTCTCCGGTCCCTCAAGCACGGACCGCGTGGACACGTCTTTCAGGACGGCGAACCGCCATCTTCGTCAACGGTGAGAGCCGCGTGCTGCCCCGCGCACAGGCTTTCGCCGCTTCCCTTCTGTGCGGGCGGGCCTCGGGCTCGGCGGCCCGACGTCTGGCCGCCAACGCGAGTCTGGTTTCGCTGGTCGTGGAGCTCCTCCGGGCTGGCGTCCTGGATTGGGTCGATTAGACCGGATGTCTTCACTCTTTTTTGTTTTTGAGGCGCGGTCGTACCACCGCTGGAATTCACCAGGCCGCGGGCTCGACACCACAAGGCGAACGCCGGTCACGGGGTGCTGGAGCTCGATGCGCTCAGCGTGAAGCATCAGGCGGCCGGTAGGCGAGGCCGCGCCGCCATAGCGCGAATCACCCACGATGGCCGCACCAACAGAGCCGAGGTGAACCCGGATCTGGTGTTTCCGCCCGGTCACCGGCCTCGCTTCAATCAGCAGCCTGTCCGGCCGACGCTCCAGAACTCGAACCAGCGTGACCGCCGGGACTCCGGCCTGGCCGACGCGAACCGAACCATTGCCGGAGATAACGATTGGGGTATCGATCCGTAGCTCCGATGGCCAGTCCGTCGGCGGCCGGCCAACCACGGCCACGTAGACCTTCTCGACTTCCCTGAAGGCAAAGCTCCGGGCGAGAGACGCATTGGCCTCGGGAGCCTTCGCGAACAGCACGACTCCGGAGGTGCCGGCATCGAGTCGATGATGGACGAACACGGGTCGGCCGACATGGCGCTCCACGAGTTGGGTCAGGCTCGGCCGATCGACATCCTTCGTTTCGTGGGTCGGTAGTCCTGCGGGCTTGCCGATGGCAATCAGCCAGTCGTCCTCGTATAGGACCTTGACCTTCTGAGCGGTCTCCCTCTTCGGAAGCCAGTCGAAACTCCTCACGAAGACGGAACGACCTTGGCGAAGCATCAAGCCTGGCTCGCGCACGATGCGGCCGGCGACGGCTACGAGTCCTCCCACAATCGCTTTCCGGGTCAGGCCGCGCGCGACGGGCCGCTTGAGGGCCCCCGTCAGCTCGGTCGCGAGCCACCGATCAAGCGGAACCATCGCGTCCTGAAGGACCGCGATGGAGAGCGGCTTCATTTCGCGGGCGGCGTCGCTCGGTCCCGCTCTCGCAGGCGCGTCCCGATCCAAAGCGTCCGGTGGAAGGCGGTCGCAAAGGTTCCCGCCGTGATGACGGCAAGGACGACCAGCACCACCGCGCCCTGCGCCCATCCAAACGAAAGCGTGATCGGGCCGTCGAAGAAGACGGCAAAAACCAGGAGGGCGATCCGCTCGGCTCTTTGCATCAGGCCCTCCTTGCACAGAACACCCTGGGACTCCCCACGCGCACGGGTGTAGCTCACCAGGAGGGAACCGGTGATGGCAGCGGCCGCGAGCAGCGGTCCCCATGCGGTGCCCCGAAAGAAGAAGACGAGGCCCAGGAAGGCGAAGACCTCGACGAAGCGGTCCAGAGTGGAATCGATGAAGGCGCCATAGGACGAGGCGATCTTCATGGACCGCGCGATCCGGCCATCCATCACGTCGCAAATCCCGCCGAGGAGCATGATCACACCTCCCCATCCCAGCCGGCCGAACGCGAAGAGGACTCCGGCCACCGCTCCCAGGACCAGACCCAGCCAGTTGAAGAAATCGGGGGTCAGCCGAAGGGCGAGGCTCAGTCGTTCGATCGGCCAGATCGCCCACATGAACCAGTGCACGAGAAAATTGCCCAGACCCATGAGGAACTGGGTGCCCTTGTCCTGGGCGTCCTTGTCCTGCTTTCGACCAATGGCGGCGTAGACGAATATGGACGCGATCGCGATGGCGAGGACGATGAGAGCATTGCGCAAAGAGGAGTGCATGAGGCCTTAAGACGAAGTTACACCGATCGTCCCTTGCGGCGCTGCCGAGCGAGAAACTGAAGGAGGCGAGGCCAGAGAAAAATGAAGGGGAAACGGCGTTCGAGCGGAGTGAGGACAATGGTCTCGCCGGAGTGACGCTCGGCCTTCTTCACGATGTAGTCGAGCCACCCATCGAACGTGATCGCGTGTTTTGGCCACCGCGCGGTCGCCCGGATGCGGGACCATTCCAGAAAGGCGCGGCGCCTCAGGGCCCTACCCGCGGTCACCGGCGAGCCGAGCGAAAAGGCTCCTTCCCCATGCCGGGTCAAACGTCCCTCGGACGCCAGGACCTCAAGAACCCCGGCGAAGATCGGCGTCAGTCGAGCAGCCTGGGCCGAGTACAACGCGTCGGCTCGCCCGCGCATCTCCGGCCGGACCTCAAAGCGGAACGAGGTGCGGAAAAGCTGCCGGACGTACGCCGCCGAATCGAATCGATCGGGAAGATCGGGCTCCACCCAGTCGAGTGTCCCCTGGCGGGCGGCGTCGATCGCGTCCTCCACCTGTCGGGCGAACGCGGGATTGTCGGCCCACACGACGTGCACATCCTGGAACAGACGGCCGGCCAGAAACTGATCCTTCCGCAAGGACGACGTGCCGCGCGTGAGCGCCGCCAGGGAAACCACCGAGGCCTTGACGAGCCATGGGTCTCGAGACAGCCGCACCTGGGTGGGCGGCAGGAAGTGGTCGAGCGCGGCGAGCAGGGTCGGGCTCCTTCTCAGGAGTCCGGCCCGGTGGACGGCCCGAAAGAAGAGACCAGGATCAGCGCACACCAGCAGCAGGTCGTAAGCGCTCGAGACCGTGGTCGCCATACCCGAACTGCGCGATCCGAAGAAGACCGCGGCCCCGAGCGTCCCCTGCGAGGCGCTGGCGATGGCGTCGAGCAGATCGAGACCGGCACGATCCAGAACGCGTCCGGCGTCTTCTCGCGGGTTCAACTCGCCGCCTCGGTTCGCATCTTCGCGAGTTCTCGAATCATGTTCTGACGCCGCTCTTCGATGAAGGCAAGGAGATCCTCGGGGTTCTCGGGCGACATCGCCCGCTCGACCACTTTGAGCCGCCCCTTCACTGAACCCAGCCCGAAGAATGTGTTCATCACCTTCCTGTTGTGCCAGAAACCATCGCCCACGATGGTCCATACCGGCATCTGGCGGCCTTCGAGGAGGGCGGTCATTCCCGCCGGCCGGAAGGGAGCAATCTCGCCATTCTTCGTCCGATGACCCTCGGGAAACAGCATGACGGCATGGCGAAGGCCCTGCTGGGCCGCGCGCTGCAGGGCGATCACCGCCCCCGCCCGATCGCGCCTTGGATCGATGACGATGCAGTCGAGGTAACCAACCGCTCGCGAGACGGTCGGAATCCATTTCGCATAGCGTGCGCGCGCCGCGAATCTCGGCAGCCGGGGTTTGAGAATCTGAATCAGGGGCGCCACTTCAAGCACCGACTGATGATTCATGATCACCACGCCGGGCTGGGCGCAGTCGATCTCACCTTCGATTTCAAACGTGGCTCCGCCCATCCGGCATAGGGAGACAAGGGAACGCGCGACCCAACTGACCCAGGAGACGCCCAGTTCGTTCTGCCGTTGCGGCCGCAGGATGGTCCACGGGACCACGATCAGGTAGAGCGAGAGCGGAGCGACGAGGCCCAGCAGCACGAGGCAGGAGAGCACCCCTGCGAGGCTGCGAATGGCCTTTAGAAGACCCATCACGGCACCAGAACAGTCAAGGCCTTAGGAAGCGTTTCGATGGCGAGCGAGGTGCTGCTTGACTGCCGCCA
>JANLWV010000263.1:0-12213 GCA_031364765.1 Vicinamibacteria bacterium | reverse complement strand
CCGTTCCGGGCGTGCTCGTCGACCGCGTCAACGTGGGCGGCAACGAGAGCGGCCAGCAATCGGGCTTCGTAGGCAAGGGCTCACTGGCCAGCGACACCCAGTGGAACCTGGACGGTATCACGATCACGGACGTCAACTCGAACGGCGCGTCCTCCTCCTACTATGACTTCGACGCCTTCGAAGAGATCAACGTCGCGACCGGCGGCGGCGACCTGAAAGTCCAGACCGGCGGCGTCGGCATCAACTTCGTGACCAAGCGCGGAACCAACCAGTTCCATGGCGTAGCGCGCGATTATCTGGCGAGCCACAAGCTGCAGTCCGCGAACATGCCCGACGAGCTCAAGGGCAAGATCAAGGACCCGGACACCGGCAAAGATGCTGAGAGCGCCAACCATACCGACCAGATCAACGACTATGGCTTCGAGCTCTCGGGTCCGATCATGAAGGACAAGTTGTGGTTCTGGGGCTCGTACGGGAAGAACGACATCCGTATCAAGCGCCTGAGCCAGACCAGGGACAAGACGCTCCTGAAGAACTATAACGCCAAGGTGAACTGGCAGGCGGGCAAGAACGACATGGTGTCTGTGCTGTGGTTCAACGGCGAAAAGGTGAAGCTGGGCCGCTCGCCGGGCGCAGCCACCAACGAGGCCGACACCTTCCTCTGGAACCAGGGCAACTTCTACCCTGAAGAGGGATGCGGCGTGTCGTGCGGCCTGCACGGCCTTTGGAAGGCGGAGTGGAACCACACCTTCGGCCCGAACTTCTATCTCAACGCCAAATACGCGTACTACGGCTGGGGCTACGGTTTCGCCCCGCGCGGGGGCGCCGACAAGCAGGGCGGGATCGACTACGACCTCGACCAGGCCTTCGGGTCCTACCTGGGCTTCACCGCCCGCAAGCCCTGGCAGAACGTCAACCTCGACGGCAACTACTTCAAGAGCGGCATGGGCGGCAACCACGAGTTCAAGTTTGGCTTCGCCTACCGCAAGCTGCCCGCGCGCACCACGACGACGTTCAGCGGCAACCAGATCCTTGCGGTCAACAATGGCGGTGGCGACCGGGTGGCCCAGATCACCCGCCAGCGCAACGTGCGATTCACCGAGAAGACTGCGGCCTTCTACGTGGGCGACACGTTCACGAAGGATCGCTTCACGTTGAACATCGGCGCGCGCTACGACCACCAGTACGCTTTCAACGAAGACAGCACCGCCACTGCGAACCCAGACTTCCCGAACCTGCTGCCCCTGTTGAAGTATGACGCCTCCCAAACCCCGACGATCACGTGGAACAACATCTCGCCACGCGTGAGCATGAGCTACGCGCTCAACGAGTCGCGCAAGACCGTGGCGCGCGCCTCATACTCGCGCTACGCTGGCGCGCTCTTCCCGAACGATGTCACCGTGATCAACCCGGTTGGCGGCTATTCCACCTTCCTGGCCTACAAGTGGGCGGACCGCAACGGCGATCACTACGCAACGAAGGACGAGATCCTGCTCTCCGACGGGGTCCAGTACTACAACAACGTAGACCCCGCAAAGCCGACCGCTCTGGTTTCGACCAACAAGATCGACCCGAACTACCACGCCAGCAAGGACAACGAGATCGTGATCGGGCTCGATCATGAGCTGGGCGGGAACATGGCGATGGGAGTCGCGTACTCGTGGCGCAAGGTGAACGACATTCCGGGCTACTTCCCTCGCATCGGCATGACCAGTGCCAACTACACCGCGCTCGCGCCGGTCAGCGCGAACGGCTACACTGCGACCGGCTACGCCCCGAACGCAGCGGCGGTGGCGGCCTCCAGCAGCGGCCGCATCCTGACGAATCGTCCCGACTACAGCACGGGCTACAGCGGCTTCGAGCTCAACCTGAACAAGAGGATGTCGAACAAGTGGTTCGCTCGAGCGGCGGTCTCCTACATGGACTGGCACGAGAATGTCGGCAAGGGATCCATTCAGAGCCCAACTCGCACCGACACCACGGGCGGCCAGGCCGGCTCCACGCAGAGCGGCAACTCGGGTCCGCAGGTGGACGGCGGCCAGATCGCGCCGCGCTCGGGCGGTTCGGGCAAGGGCGACATCTTCTACAACGCACGCTGGCAGTTCGTCGTGAACGGTCTCTACCAGCTTCCGAAGAACTTCGAGATCGGCACCAGCCTCTTCGCGCGCCAGGGCTATACCTACCCGGTCGTGCTGCGCATCAGCAATGGCCAGGACGGAGCGTTGCGCGTGCTGGCGAACGGAACGAAGCTCGATGACAAGCGTTACGACACGCTGTGGACGGCGGACTTCCGGCTCGCCAACAAGATCAAGATGGGCTCGCGCGTTTCGGCAGATCTCACCCTGGACCTGTTCAACGCGTTTAACAACAACATGATTCTCGGCCGGAACCGGCAGGCGAACTCCGGTGCGTTCGGAGACCCGACCGACGTTCTCGCACCACGCATCCTGCGTCTCGGAATGCGTCTCAACTTCTAGGGTTCGTTCCTGGAAGCGTCTCGCGCAGCGAGAAACGGCCCCGTGTGGTGACACGCGGGGCCGTTTGTTTTTTGGGCCTCGCTCTCGTTGCCCTCCTACGCGGGAGAGGCGCGGGCGCTTTTTCCCAAGGACCCCCGTTTCCGCTGATCGGAAAATCGATCCCCGGCGCCCGTGATCCCTGGGGAACCTTGCTCACTCGTACCGCAGCGCCTCCACCGGGTCGAGTGCCGCCGCCTTTCGCGCAGGCCAAACGCCTGAGGCGAGGCCCACGCCCACGGAAACGATGAGACCCGTGGCGACCGCCCAGGCCGGAATCGAGGCGGGAAGCCCGGGCACGAGGAGCATCACGATCCAGCTCACCACGACCGCCACCAGCAGGCCCAGAATTCCGCCCAGCGCGGTGAGCGTGATGGCCTCGAAGAGGAACTGCCGCACGATGTCCTGGCGCTTGGCGCCCAGGGCCTTGCGCACGCCGATCTCGTGGGTGCGCTCGGTGACGCTCACCAGCATGATGTTCATGACTCCGATGCCGCCGACCATCAGGCCCACCGCCGAGATGGCAATGGTGATGAGGCCGATGGCGGCGGTGATCCGGTCGAACTGTTCGATGAACTTGTCGGCGGTGGACAGGTCGAAGTCCGAATCCTGATGGGTCCTCAGACCGCGACGCCGGCGGAGAACGTCCTCCACCTGGTCGAGGGCGGTGAGCACCTGCCCGGAGTGGGCGCGCACCACGAGCATCACGTCCCGGGTTCGCGGCTCCATCTTGCGGATGGTCTTGAACGGTATGTAGACCGCGTTGTCTTCCTCGTTCTCGCCCATGAACCCGCTCTTTCGCTTCTCGAGCACGCCCACGATCCGGAATACCCGGCCCGCCATCGTCACCTCAATGCCGGAGACCTCGAGCTTGTGCGGGAAGAGAGCATCGGCAGCGCTCACGCCCAGCACCATCACGTTGCGCTTGTGTTCGTCGTCGGCCTCGGTGAAGAACCGGCCCTCCTTCAGGCCGAGATTCGTGACCGCCCCGTAATTGGCCGAAACCCCCTGAAGCTGACCGTCCTTGTACTTGGCTCCCTGGTAGACGATCGTGCGGTCGATCTGCCAGGCCCACGCGGCGTTTGCGACATCGTCGACCGCGGCGGCCTGCTCCCGGATGGCCTCGCCGTCCTTGGGTACCAGAGGTTTCCGCTTGTACTCGGCCCGGTCGCGCGGCCCGAGCCGCGGGCCCGTGGAAAGATGGAATGCGTAGATGTTGTTGGTGCCGTATTCCTCGATGGAGGCCACCAGGCCTGCTCGCATTCCGGTGAGGATGGAGGCCACCACGACAACCACGACCACGCCGATCACGATCCCCAGGACGGTAAGACCACTGCGCAGCTTGTGGGAGCGGACGTTTTCAAGCGCCATCCGCAACGTCTCGGCCGGAACCAGCCTCACCTAAGTCACCTTCGTCAGCGCAATGACCGGGTCGAGACGCGCCGCGCGTACCGCGGGATAGATGCCAGCGATCAGACCGATAGTGGTGGAGACGAAGAGCGACAGCGCGATGTACCCGCCGGTGATCCGCATCGGCACCGGAGTCGTCGCGGTCACGAGGGTGGTGATGCCGGATGCGAAGAGCAGGCCCAGAACCCCTCCCAGGCCGCAGAGCAACGCCGACTCGATAAGAAACTGAACCAGGATCTCACGCCGCCTGGCCCCGATGGCCTTGCGGAGGCCGATCTCAAACGTCCGCTCGGTGACGCTCACGAGCATGATGTTCATGACCACGATGCCGCCCACGATCAGGGAAATCAGGGTGATGGGCGTGACCACCATGGCGATCGAGCCGGTGAACTCGTCCACATTCTGGTTCACTTCCTGAACGTTCACGAGGCCGAAGTCGTCCTCCTCCGCGGGCTTAAGATGGTGGCGCGACCGGAGGGCCACGCGGGCCTCATCGATCGCGGGCTGGAAAGTTTCCGCGCCCTGCGCCAGACCGTGGAGCTGAACGCTCTGGCGGCGGCCGTAGATGCGCCCGAAGGTGGAGATGGGCATGTAGAGATTGTTGTCGAAGCTCTGGCCGAACATTGAGCCGCGAGCGCCTTCGACGCCCACGATCCGCAGCGGACTGCCGCGGACCTTGATGGTCCTGCCGATCGGGTCCTTGCCCTCGAAGAATTTCTTGCGCACGTCCATGCCGATGACGCAGACCCCCATGGCCCGATCGACTTCATGCGGGAGGAGGAACCGGCCCTCCGCGATGGTCTTGTCCTCGATCTCGCCCATGCTCGCGGTGACGCCCATGATCTGCGTGCCGAAGAGGTCGAAACCCTCGTATTTGAGATCCTGCCGCGCGTTCATCTGCGCGCCCACCTCTTCGCAGTTGAGACAGAGGCGCTCGATCCAGTCCATGTCTTTGCGCTCGAGCCGCTTGTTGCGGCGGTCCATCTTCTGCCATTGCTCTTCGGTCATCTGGCCCGAGGAGGCCATCCGCGCGATCATGAAGTGGTTCGCGCCGAGGAGCCGCGACACCTGATCGACGACGTAGCGGTTGAGACCGCTGATCGAAGCGCCCACCACCACCACCGACGCGACGCCGATGATGATCCCGATCAGGGTCAGGAAGGCGCGCAGCTTGTGAGCGAAGATCGACTGGACCGCGATCCTCATGGCATCGACGTAGAACGCGGTGGACCGTCGCATGACCGGTTGAGACTAGGGTCGCCCCCCTCGTCGCGTCAAGGCCTGTGTCCAAGGAATCGAACGGTTTCGCCCCCCTCGGCGCGTTAGTAGGCCCACTGCGCCGCCAGGTCGCCGATCAGCGGGAGTCTGAACTCTTCGTTGCCGAAGGCTTTGACCATCATGAAGATCTGGGCGCCGAGGAAGCCGAAAGCGACCAGCACGCCAGCCAGGCTGATCAGGAAGCCCAGAAGGCCCATGACCATCACGGCCACGAGGCTCGCGATCTGGACAGCGATGGCACAGACCAGCATGGCGCCATGCAGGAGCAGGCTTTGGAGAGCGTGGAACCTGACGAATCTGTTCTCCTTCTCGACCACGACGGCCACGATCGAGTAGATGAAACCGATGCAGGGCACGTTGCAGAGGAGGCCGGAGATGTTAGGGGCCACCCCGAGTTTCGTCTGGTTGTTGCTCATGGTGGGAAGATCCTAGCAAATGGGGACCGGGCTCAAGCCCGGTCCCTTTCATGGTCGCGGCGCCGCCGCGCCGCCCGGACTGACCCGATCGAGTCGCTCCACAAGGAATGAACCCAAGTATCGTGCTCCTGTTCCTGCCCTGTTGCTTGGAGGAGTGAGCGATGACCGACCTACTTCAGCCGAAGGCCTTCGGCCGCTACGAACAGGGTCCGCCTTTCGGGTCGCACCAGCGTTGACCCGCTTTGAGCGAAGGTTTCCGGCGTGGGGCGCATGACGACGGTTCGCGCCGGAAATTTCAGGCTGGCTTTCGCGGGGCTGGTCGCGGGGGCATCGGGGCGGATCCTGGCCGAGATCCCTGCGGTCGTCGAGTGGCACCGAGCCGTGCTCTTTCCTGCCCTTGCCCCGATTATTCAGCGGGCCTTCGGGACAACCGTCTCAACCGTCGGGGAGGTGGGCGCGCTCGTGCTCGTCGGCATCACGCTCGGCGCGCTTTTTCTTTATCGCACCCGCGGCATTGCGATTCTCATCTTCGTCTTCGGGCTTCTTGTCTTCGCCTTCTACGGTTCCTGGGGGCTTGCCTATCGCTATCCGGCTCTCTCGGGGCGCCTGTCGCCGTTGAGGGCGACGGCGCACTCCAAGGAGTCGGCGGATCGGCTCGCGGATTTGACGGAGCGGTCCGCTCAACTCGCAACGCGCGCTTGGTCGCCGCCGGTCTCGAGCGCTGGACCTGAAGCCGATTTCCTCGCTCGGATCAACCGGGGGTTGTGGGAGGGGTTTGCCCGATTGCCCGCGTCGATCGAGGTGGCGCAGGTTCGCGGCACGGTGTCCGGCTTGGTCAAACTCTCGCGGGTTTCATTCGCGATGAGCAGGCTGCAGCTCGCGGGCTACTACTTTCCCTGGACCGGAGAAGCCCAGATCAATGCGGAAATGCCGCGCACCCTCTGGCCCCGGGTGGGGGCTCATGAGGAGGCGCACCAGAGAGGCTTTGCCCGAGAGGACGAAGCGACCGTGATGGGTGTGCTCGCCTGTCTCTCATCGCGGGATCCGGTCGTCTTCTACTCCGGCGCTTTGGGATTGTTCGCCGGCTTCGACCGCGAACTAGGGCGGGTGGACGCCGAAGCGCGGCGTCAAATCCGGGCCTCGCTGCCCCGGCGGGTGGTGGATGACCTGGATAACGAGGCCGCGTTCTGGAAGGCGCACGAAGGTGTCGCCGGCGTAGTGAGCGAGAAAGTCAACGACACGTATCTGAAAGCGCAGGGGGTAAGTTCGGGGATCGCCTCGTACTCGGAAACGACACATTTGTTCATGCAGGCCGTCGAAACCAGGGCCACCGGCCTCGACCTCCTCCTGCAGGCGTCGGATGCGGCTTCGGTTCTGAAGTAACCCCGACCGCTCCGCCGCCGATATCCTCGCTCGACCATGCCTCACGAAGCCCCCCTCCTCGCGACCCTCGCCGCCGCTGTGCTGGCCGCCTGGGCGCTTGGCCTCCTGGCCCAGAAGCTCCGCCTCTCGCCGATCGTGGGCTATCTCCTGGCCGGAGTGGCGATTGGCCCTCACACCCCGGGGTTCATGGCCGACCTCGGCCTCGCCGCGCAACTCTCCGAAGTGGGAGTGGTGCTGCTGATGTTCGGCGTCGGCCTCCAATTCCACCTCGACGATCTGATGGAAGTGAAGCGCGTCGCCATTCCGGGCGTGCTGGTGAAGAGCGTCCTCGTGACCGCGCTGGGCATGGCCATCGGTTTCGGTTTCGGGTGGCCCCTGGCGGACGGCGTGATCCTCGGCATCGCCCTTTCCGTCGCCAGTACGGTGGTTCTTCTCCGCGGCCTCGAAGCGTACGACCTTTTGAACTCTCCGTCCGGGCACATGGCGATCGGCTGGCTGATCGTCGAGGACATCCTGACCGTCGTGGTCCTGGTGGTGATTCCTGCCCTCGACACCCTGGGAGGGTCGAGCACCGCTTCGAGTGGCTTGTTCGTGGCCCTGACCATCGCGCTCGCGAAGCTTTGTGCCCTGATCTTCCTCGTTCTGTTCGTGGGATCGAGGATTGTGCCGTGGATTCTGGTGAAGGTGGCGCGCCTTCGGTCCCGGGAACTCTTCACCCTCACCATCCTGGCCATCACCGTGGCCATCGCGAGCGGGGCCGCCATCTTCTTCGGAGCCTCGATTGCGCTCGGCGCTTTCCTCGCCGGCATGGTGGTTGGTCAGACGAAGGTGAGTGAGCAGGCCGCGGCCGACGCTCTTCCACTGCGAGACGCGTTCGCGGTTCTCTTCTTCGTGTCCGTGGGCATGCTCTTCGAGCCGGCATTCGTCCTCCGCGAGCCCCTGCTTCTCGGTGTGGCGCTGAGCGTGGTGGTTGTCGCCAAACCGCTCATCGCGCTCACCGTGGTGGTGCTTTTCGGTTACACCGCTCGAACGGCGCTTATCGTCGCGGTGGGTCTCGCCCAGATTGGCGAGTTCTCCTTCATTCTGGGAACGCTGGCGCGCCATCACTCGCTTCTCTCGGAGACCGGCTACAACCTTCTGGTGGCCTGCGCTCTGGTTTCGATCGCCCTCAATCCATTTCTGTTCCGGGGCATCGACCTGCTCGAAAGAGCCTTGCGGCGCAGCCCTTGGATCTGGCGTGTTTTGAATACTGTGGCGACCGGGCGCGCGTCGTCCGCAAACGAAAAAGGGGCGGTCGTGATCGCCGCCTCGGGCGGGTCCCTTGCCGTGATCGTAGGATTCGGCCCGGTGGGTCAGGCCGTGGATCGCGGGTTGAGGCACGCCGGTCTTGAGACGGTAGTGATTGATCTCAATATGGACACGGTCTCCGAGGTGGCTGGAAAAGGGCGCCTGGCGATTTATGGTGACGCGACCCATGACGTGATTCTCAAAGCCGCCGGCATCAAGCGCGCGACGCAACTCATCATCACGCTTCCACACTCGGTCAATCGAGTGGCGCTCGTGACCGCGGCGCGACAGCTCAATCCGAAATGTCGCATCTTCGTACGGGCGCGCTATTTGAAAGAGCGTGAAGAGCTTGTGCAGGTGGGTGCGTATGCGGCCTGTTTCGAGGAGGCCGAGGCCGCGGTCGCCCTGACCGCCGGCGTCCTCGCCGACCTCGGCATCGACGCCGCCACGATCGGCAAGGAGGTTGACCGGGTCCGCACGGAGACTACCGGAGGAACTGTGATGTCGCTGGAACAGGGTCCGGTCGGGTAAAATGCCGGTCCGCCATGCTGCAAGTCTCCATTTCGAAAATTCCGGTGGAGGGACTTGAGGTCGACCAGGTGGTGAATGGCGAGGTCCTCGCCATCGACGCCGAGGAGCTGAAAACCGCCGACAACGGCCGTTTCAAGGCTCATGTTGAGCGGGCCGACGGGGGAAGCCTTCACGTTCGGGGCCACCTCAACCTCAAGACCTCCGGGCCCTGCGCGCGATGCCTCGCCGACACGCCGCTCGTCATCGATCAGGAGCTCGACCTCTTCTTCCTGCCCGAATCCGAGGCTCTGTCCGAATACGACGATGAAGAAGGGGCTGAACTTCAGGATCGCGACCTCGTGGTCACGTTTTACACGGGCGATACCCTTGACCTCGGCGGCATAGTCCGCGAGCAGGTTCTGCTCGCCCAGCCCATGAAACGGCTCTGCCGAGAGGGCTGCAAGGGCGTTTGCCCGACCTGCGGCGCCGACCGGAATCTCGCTCAATGCGGCTGCCCGAAAGAGACGGTGAGCGCCACACCGTTCTCTTCGCTCTCCCTCCTTGGAAGTGTCGAACGTGCATCGGGAAAGAACGCACGGTAGAATCTCCCTCACGAGACCCCATGCCTAATCCAAAACGACGCCATTCCAAGAGCCGCCGCAACATGCGGCGCGCCCACGACTTTCTGACCACACCCAACCTCAGCAAGTGCAGCCACTGCGGCGCTGCGACCATGCCGCACCGCGTTTGCGCGGGCTGCGGGCACTACAAGGGCAAGCAGGTCGTCGCCGCGAAGAACGCCGCGTAGCCAGAAGCAGGGTCGGGCGGCCGGGTTTCTGGCGGTAATCTCCACAGGATGACCGGATCTTTGAAGGGCGTCCGCGTAGCCGTGGACGCCATGGGCGGCGATTTCGGCGTCCGGGTCGCGGTCCTCGGCTCCGTGTCGGCGGCGCGACGATACGGTTTGTCCGTGACTCTCGTCGGACGCGAGGCCGAGGTCAAGGCCGAACTGGCCAGGGCGGATCTGACCGGCCTCGACCTTCGGGTCGTGGATGCCCCCGAGGAAGTCGGTATGGCGGAGAAGGTCGGCCGTCCGACCCTCAAGAAGCGCTCCTCGATCCTCATCGGCATTGAGCTCCTCGAGCGCGGTGAGGCCGACGCTTTTTTCTCGGCCGGGAACACCGCCGCCTGCTGGACCATCGCCAAGATGACGCTCGGAACGCTGCCCGAGATCGACCGTCCCGCGCTGACCGCGGTGGTTCCGAACGTCAAGGGCAAGACCGTCCTGCTCGACGTCGGCGCCAATGCGACGTGCAAATCCCGGCACCTCGAGGAGTTCGCGGTGATGGGGAGTCTCTACGCGGAGGAGGTCCTGAAAATCATCTCGCCTCGCGTGGGCCTCATGTCGATGGGTGAGGAGGAGTCGAAGGGCACCGATCTCACCCGCGAAGTCCACGCCGCCCTCAAGGACTCTCACCTCAATTTCGTGGGGAACGTCGAAGGCCACGAGATCTTCAATGGCGAGGCGGATGTGGTGGTGATGGATGGTTTCACGGGCAACGTGATCTTGAAGTCGAGCGAAACCCTGGCCAGTTCGATCGTCTTCATGTTGAAGGAAGAGATTCAGAAGCGGCCTTTGGCGAAGGTGGGAGCCCTGCTCGCGCGTGCGGCCTTCCAGGCCCTGCGGAAGCGCATCGATCCGCGTGAGGTTGGCGGCGCCCCCCTCCTCGGGATCAAGGGCTGCTGCGTGATCGGCCACGGCAAGTCCGACGAAATGGCGATCTGCGAAGGCATCCGGGTGGCGGGAGAGTTCAGCAGGAGCGGTATCAACGCGAAGATCACCGCGGAAGTGGCTCGGATTTCCAGGATGACCGGAACCGCGGAAACCGTCACGCCGTGAAGATCGCCTTCGTCTTTCCGGGCCAGGGCTCGCAGGAGGTGGGCATGGGCCGCTCGCTCGCGGAGGCCTTCCCTGAATCACGCGCGGTTTTCGACGCGGCCGACGCGGCTCTTGGATCCTCTTTGTCGGGGCTGTGCTTCCACGGTCCCGAGGACGAGCTGACCCAAACCGAGAACGCCCAGCCGGCGCTACTCGCCACAAGCATCGCCGCGCTGCGGGCCCTTGAAACCCGCGCGGTCAAGGCGGAAGGCGCGGCCGGGCACTCTCTGGGCGAGTACTCGGCCCTCGTGGCCGCAAAAGCGCTCAAGTTCGAGGACGCGATTCAGACGGTCAGACGGCGCGGTCGATACATGCAGGAGGCCGTCCCTTTGGGCCAGGGGGCGATGGCCGCCATCCTGGGGCTCGACGCGGACCGCGTCGATGAAAGCTGCCGTCAAGCAGCCGTGGGCGAGGTCATCTCCCTCGCGAACCTCAACTGCCCCGGGCAGATCGTGATTGCGGGTGCGAAGGACGCCGTCGATCGTGCGATCGCGGCATGCCTGGCCCGAGGCGCCCGGCGCGCCATCAAACTGACCGTCTCCGCGCCGTTCCACTGCGCCCTCATGAAGCCGGCGGAATTACGACTGCAGGCCGATCTTCAGACCCTGTCGTTCACAGACGCGGCCATCCCCGTCTACCGTAACGTCGATGGCGAGCCGCAGTGGCGAGGCGAGGCGCTTCGCGACGGCCTGGTGCGCCAGGTGTCCCTGGCCGTGCAGTGGCAGAAAACGGTTGAAGCGATGGCCCGCGACGGCTTCGACACGTTCATCGAGGTAGGCTCTCGGACCGTCGTCTCCGGCCTGGTGAAGAAAACGCTCGCCGGTGTCCGCATGATGAACGTCGAGGACCATGCCTCACTCGACCAGACCGTTCAAGCGCTCCAGGCCGCCTCCAGACCACCGGCCGATTTTTCGCGGAGAACAAGATGGTGAACCTGAGATCAGATGGAAAGATCGCGGTGGTGACCGGCGCCTCGCGCGGCATTGGACGGGGGATAGCTCTCGCTCTGGCCGACGCGGGGGCCACCGTGATCTGCGCCGCGCGCGATCTCGCGAAGCTCGAAGCGGTGGTAGCGGAGATCGTGGCTTTGGGCGGGAAGGCGCACGCCCACGGGGTCGATGTCGCCTCACGCGAATCGATTGAGGCGCTCTTCGCCGCGACGGTTACCGCCCACGGGCGTATTGACGTTCTGGTGAACAACGCCGGAATCACGCGCGACAACCTCCTCCTTCGCATGAAGCCCGTGGAGTGGGACGACGTGATCGCCACCAACCTCACCAGCGTTTTCATCTCCACCCAGGCGGTGATGAAGCCGATGCTGAAGCAGCGGGGTGGCTCGATCATCAACATCGGGTCGGTGGTGGGACTCGCCGGCAACGCCGGTCAGGCGAATTACGCGGCGGCCAAGGCCGGACTCATCGGCTTCAGCAAGTCGGTGTCGATGAAACCGGGCGTCACCACGTTGACTCTGATGCCG